>JAIRYY010000086.1 GCA_031267485.1 Tannerella sp. | reverse complement strand
ACCTGTCCTGCCTTTCAGGCAGCAAGATTATGTTCGCCGCAGGTCGCCGACCTGCGGTTATGGAAATCACGTCCTTCGGACTTGGGCTTTCCGGCATGGAATCTGTTGCAGTGCGTAACATCAGCTACTTATTATGAACTGTATTTTCTAATGGCGTCCATCAGAAAATTCTTGCTGTGCAAGCGTACAATTCTCCTAATGGACATTTTGGGGATTATGACGGGTTACTCCGTTCGGCGGACAATCAGGTGGAATTGCTGTACAACCCCTGCTCAATTGGGGGGGTGACCGATATTTTCCCAGTTTATGAATTTCACATCATGATACATCGGCTCCTGTCTCCCTGAATAAATTACAAAATCTTCCGTTTTTGGGAAAAGCGATTTTAATGCAAGAATATTTTTTATATGCGAAGCCGAAAGTGTTTCCGACATTTTTATCTCAATAAAGTCCATTTTGTCGAAATGTTCCACAACACAGTCTATTTCGACGCCCTTTGAATCCCTCAGAAAATGGAACTCTGCCGGCAATCCTGCATTAAAACGGGATTTTACAAGTTCGGAGAAAACGAAGTTCTCGAAAAGATTCCCTGTGAGATAAAAGCTTTCCAGCTGTTTTTCCTGCTTTATATTCAGCAATGAACACACCAATCCGGTGTCGTAAAAATAGAGTTTCGGGGATTTTATCAGTCGACGATTGACATTGCCGGAATATGGATGCACGAAGTAAATGATATAACTTGCTTCCAGAAGCGTGAGCCACGATTTCGCCGTGTTTACCGAAATATCGGCATCACCCGCAAGCGAGGATAAATTCACAATATTTCCAATCCTGCCCGCACAAAGTTTTATGAATTTGACGAAAGCTGTCAGATTTTCGATGTTTTTCAACAGTCGAATGTCCCGTTGCAGATAAGTTTCAATATAGTTTGGAAAAAAATATACCGGATCAATATTTTCATTATACAGACGGGGATAGCCGCCACGAAACAGATTTTCAGTGATATTTTGACTGTTCATTCCCGCATTTTTCAATTCCGAATATGACAGGGGTAATAATTTCAGCATGGCAACCCGGCCTGCCAAACTTTGAGAAATATGCTGATTCATTAGAAAACTTTGCGAACCGAGTAAAATTACTTTGCCGTTTTCCTTACTGTTGTCCAGAATTTCCTGTAAATAGGCAAACAGGGCAGGTACATGCTGCACTTCGTCCAAAATAAATTTTTCGCCCGCCGAATTTAAGAAGCCGCGCGGATCGTTTTCGGCATAAGTTCGTATATCAATATTCTCAAGTGAGATATAATTATACTCGCTCTTCAGATTTTTCTCAAGTGTTGTTTTGCCCGACTGACGAGGTCCGGTAACGGATATGGCAGGAAATTTCTGCAGCAGCGAAAGTAATATTTTTTCTATTTCTCTATAAATCATAATCTTGTCCCCGTCAGGTGTAAATTTGCATTGGCAGTGCAAAAATACACATCCTTTTTTTATTCTGCAAGAAATGTCCGAATCTCTTATCTAAAAAAGATGACAGGCGGAAGACCGGCAAATGTTTGACGAGGCGGGGGATATAACTTTACGCCCCGCCTCTCGCCTTTTGGATGTATCCGATGGCGTTCCGGCAGAGTGCGGTGATGATATGCCAGCCGCCTGTGGACACGGCTTCTTTCGGGAAGAGTTTGGAACCCATGCCGACGGCTGTCACGCCGGCCTTGAACCACTCGCGGAGGTTGTCTTCGGCCGGTTCGACGGCTCCGGTAGCCATAATCATGGTCCAGGGCATCGGCGCTTTTATGTTTTTCACGAATGACGGGCCGCCGACGCTTCCCGCGGGGAAGATTTTGCAGAGGTCGCATCCGGCTTCCTGGGCAAATCCTATTTCGGATACGCTGCCGCATCCGGGCGTATAGGGCACGAGGCGGCGGTTGCATACTCTGGCCACGTCGGGGTTGAAGAGCGGCCCCACAACAAAATTGGCGCCAAGCTGGAGGTATAGCGCCGCCGTCGGGGCGTCGACGATGGAGCCGATGCCGAGTATCATTTCCGGACATTCCAGGGCTGCATATCTGCTCAGTTCTGCAAACACATCCTGTGCGAAGTCTCCCCGGTTTGTAAACTCGAAAGCGCGTATGCCGCCCTCGTAACATGCCTTGAGCACGCGTTTTGCGACGTCCGCGTCGCCGTTGTAGTATACGGGGACGATGCCTGTGCGGACGATTGCATCCAAAACCTGCAATTTGTTGAATCTTGCCATAGTTCAGTCGTAAGTTTAATGTTAAATCATCAGAAAAGATGAATGTCGGCACAAAGAAACGAATAAAAAATGAATTTTATACAAATTGTTTTATTATTTTTGCACGCGTCAATACCATTATGTAATCTTTAAAATACTTTTGATTCCTATGACTAACAAAACTTTTTTATTATCCCTGCTACTGTTGTGGTTGGCAGGATGTACGACAAATTCCGGTCGGAGCGGCGTCACGTTTGCTGACGTGCAGACCGAAGCGCGCAAAAATCCCGAGGGGATAGGCGCGGAAAAACCCCGTTTTTCGTGGAAAATTGCGAGCGACAGGCCCGGCGTCATGCAGACGGCTTACCGGATTGACGTGGCTGTTTCGGCAAAAGCGCTGAAAGCCGGCGGCGACGGTTTGCTGTGGAGTTCGGGACGTGTGGAGTCCGACTGTTCCCTGTTTGTGGAATATGCCGGCAAGCCCCTTGAATCGGGGAAGAAATACTACTGGCGCGTTACGGTCTGGACCGGAGAGGACGAATCGGTGCAGAGCGACGTTCAGAGCTGGTCTGCGGCCCTGTTCAACGATTCGGACTGGAAAGGCCGGTGGATTGGCGTTAACGATTCCGCGAACCTGCGGGTGGAGGAGAACCGCACGATTCTCCCGGCGCGCTATCTGCGGAAAGAGTTCGACGCCGCGTCGAAGCCTGTGCGCGCGATGCTGTACGTGTCGGGCGTCGGCTCGTCGGTATGCTATGTGAACGGGACGAAAGTCGGCGACGATGTTTTCGGCCCGCTTCCGACGTGGTACGACGCCTCCGTGCCTTACCTGACGTATGACGTCACCCCGCTTGTCGGAAAAGGCGCAAATGCAGTCGGCGTGGCGCTTGGCAACGGGCGTTACCTCACGATGCGCGAACGGGGCATGCTGGGCTTCGGATTGCCCCGCCTGATGGCGCAACTGGACATCGAATATGCGAACGGCGAACATGAGACGGTGGTCAGCGACGAATCGTGGACGGCCACAAACAAAGGCCCCATCCTCGAAAATAACGAGTTCGACGGGGAAAGGTACGATGCGCGCCTGGAGCTGGGCAAGTGGACCGAGGCCGGATACGACGCTTCCGCCTGGACGGGCGCGGAACGGATGGAAGCCCCGAAAGGTAAGCTGACGGCGCAGCTTTCGCCCAGTCTGAAAGTGATGGAAGAGATAAAACCCGTGTCCGTGAAAGCGGTCGACGGCGGACGCTATATCGTCGATATGGGGCAGAACATGGTCGGATGGATACGGGTCAGCCTGAACGGGAAAAAGGACAGTCCGGTGACGATGCGGTTTGCCGAGGTGCTGAAGCCGAACGGCACGGAGCTGTACGTCGACAACCTGCGTCGCGCGCTTGCCACGGACGTCTATACGCCGGCCGCCGACGGACCGTTCGCCTGGGAGCCGCTGTTCATCTACCACGGATTCCGTTTTGTGGAAATATCGGGTCTCGATTCCGAGCCTGCCGCGGCGGACATTACGGGCAGGATTGTTTATGACGAAATGGCCACAATCGGTACGTTCGAGACTTCAGACGGGATGATTAACAGCATTTACGGGAATGCTTACCGGGGTATCCGCGGCAATTATCGCGGCATGCCGACCGACTGTCCGCAGCGCGACGAGCGTCTCGGATGGCTTGGCGACCGCGCGACGGGCGCTTATGGCGAAAGTTTCCTGTTCAACAACGCGCTGATGTACAACAAATGGCTTGTTGACATTGAGGAATCGATGAGCGAAAGCGGGAGTATCTCCGTTGTGTCGCCGCGCTACTGGACAATCTACAACGACGATGTGACGTGGCCGTCCGCCTATTTCTATATCGCCGACATGCTGTACCGTCAGTTCGGCGATTCAAATGCCATCAGGGCGAGGTATCCGTCCATGAAGCGCTGGGTTCAGCACATGACGGAAACGCACATGGAGGATTACATCCTGATGAAGGATACTTACGGGGACTGGTGCATGCCGCCCGAATCGCCGGAACTGATACACTCGCAGGACCCGTCGCGCAAGACTGCCGGACAGGTGCTCAGCACGACCGTCTTTTACAGCATCCTCCGGTTGATGCAGGACTTTGCCTTGATGAACGGCGTTCCGGCCGACGCGCAGGAATATGCCGGCCTGGCCGCCAGGATAAAGGAAGCCTACAACAGGAAGTTTTTCAATGCCGAAACAGCCCGGTACGACAACAATACGGTTACGGCCAATATCCTTTCGCTCCAGCTCGGTCTTGTGCCGGAGGGCTATGAGGAGAGGGTTTTTGCAAATATTGTGGAGAAAACCGAAGTCGACTGCAAGGGGCATGTGAGCGCGGGCGTGCTGGGCATTCAGCACCTGATGCGCGGCCTTACGGAGCATGGAGGGCTTGAACTTGCCTGCAAAATCGTGACGAACGAAACGTATCCGTCGTGGGGATATATGGTCAAAAGCGGCGCTACCACCATCTGGGAATTGTGGAACGGCGATACGGCCGACCCGGCCATGAACTCGCGGAATCACGTGATGCTCCTGGGCGATTTGCTTATCTGGTTTTACGAAAACCTGGCGGGAATAAAAAACGACCCCTCGTCCGCCGGTTTCAAAAAGATATGGATGGAACCCGTATTCCCGGAGAATCTGACGCATGTCGGCGCATCGTACGAATCGCCCTGCGGAACGGTCGGAAGCGAATGGACGCGCGACGGCGACAAACTTGCGTGGAACATCGCAATCCCGGCCAACACGACGGCAACCGTCAAACTCCCGTCGCGGTTCGGCGTGAAAATCGATGCCGGCCGGCCCGGCGTCCGGAGCGCGCGCGAAGATAACGGGTTTTTGATTGTGGAACTGGGTTCGGGCGCTTATCTGCTGCAGTCGGAATGAGGAAATTTCAGCTGTTTGGGGGGATGTATTGATGATATACCTCCCCCCGGGCGGCATGACGAAAATATTAAAAACAGATGATGAAAACGAAAAATCCGGACAGCCTGACAAAACTGGGAGCCGCCGCGACGACCTATTCCACGGAATATGACCCGTCCGTGCTCGAAACATTTGAAAACAAACATACCGGGAATGATTACTTCGTGAAGTTTAACTGTCCCGAGTTCACGAGCCTTTGCCCGATAACGGGACAGCCGGACTTTGCTGCCCTGTACATCAGCTACATCCCGGGGCGCAAAATGGTCGAGAGCAAATCCCTGAAGCTCTATCTCTTCAGTTTCCGCAATCACGGGGCGTTTCACGAAGACTGCGTCAACGTGATCATGCAGGACCTGATAAAACTTATGAAGCCGAAATACATCGAAGTGTGGGGCCGCTTTCTGCCGCGCGGGGGAATCAGTATCGACCCGTACTGCAATTACGGCAAGCCGGATTCCGAGTATGAGGATATGGCCACCTGCCGGCTGATGAATCACGATCTTTATCCTGAAAAAGTGGACAACAGATGAAGTATTATGCCATGCTGACAGGTATTTTTCTGTCGATAATCATGACGGGCTGCTCTCCGGCGAAAGGTCTGACGGCGGAAGAAAAGGCGGCTAAGGAGGCTGCTTTGCGCGAGGCGATAGAAAATACGTAACGCCGGTTAACCGCCAGGCTATCTCGTTTCACGGGACGGCTGCGGGGCGGGAAAACTAACGGAAAAACCCCGTTGCTTCAAACATTTTTTTATAATCTTCCGCTTTGTCCGGCAGCGGACGGGGGTATGCGCGGGACGATGACGGCATGCGGTAGCACCTCAGTTTGCGGCCGGAGAAATCCGTATCGACATATCCGCATACGGGCGGCGTCTGTTTTATGCCGAGAATATCGGCAAGCGTTTCCGTCGCTTTCTGCCCCGTGGTCACGATGACGTCACACGCCGGTATCCGCGCGAGTATCCCCTGCAAATCCACGGGCTGCACAATCTCCAGAAACCGGTCGGACGCATTTCCCTTTTGCCGTATCGTCTCCGTTGCCGTATCGTACAGGGCGATGCCTTTCGATGTCAGGAAGCGCCTTATGCGCCCCTCGTCGAACGATTTGCCGGCGGCGGAAATGAAATGTTCCCTGTCGTTGAAAAATACCGCGCCGAATATCCTCCACATGTCATTCTGAAAGTTGGGATAGTAAAAATTCATCGTCCACCGTTCGGGAGGCGGCGGGAAACTTCCCAGCATGAGCATGCCGGCATTGGCGGGCAGGAATGGCGCGAGCGGATGACGTTCCACCGTTCTTTG
>JAIRYY010000037.1 GCA_031267485.1 Tannerella sp. | reverse complement strand
AAGAACAGATTTGCTGATACCGGACGACTTCGGTATGCAAACTTTTGATTCCCGGGCAAGAGGAATCTTGATGGACATCATTGAAGACCGGCACAAAAAGCGTTCTACTTTGATTACGTCGCAGGTTCCCGTTAAGGGATGGTACGACGTGACCGGCGAAAAAACCGTCGCTGACGCCGTCCTCGACCGCATTGTCCACAACGCTTTAAGAGTAGAACTTTTTGGCGAATCTATCCGTAAACGAAAAGCCAAAAACGAAAATGAGTTTATTTAGAAATTTTTTGCCGCGCAAAGCAGAAAATAAACTGTCTTTGCAGGCAATATAAAAGTTGTTTAATCCGGGTATAATTCTTCTTCTGTAAGACCCCGATATCCGATGCCAACTTTTTACTTTTTTTTCGGTTAACTTTGGGGGGCAGTTTCCTCCGTTTTTTAGGGGTCTTTTTGACCGTTTTTTCCACTATACCAATAACAGTATTATTGCTGCCACTTGAAGAACTTCCTGTTGACCCTGATTTAATGTTGTTCACGTCGAAAATGAGGGGAACGTTACTTGTGGTACCCAAATGACCATTAGTACTTACTCTCAGTTGACCAAACACGATTGATACTACCATACTTAATAAAAATGCAAAAACATTTTTTTTATAACTCAAATGTTTAACAAAATAATAATGAGCAATTTAGACTGCATACACATACGAAAATGGATTAATGTCAGATATTCTCTTTAATAAATACAGCACGCATAATATGTTTTCGATTGGCAAATGTAATTTCTTAAATTTCATACCGCAAAATTTATTTGATTAAAAATGTATGACTGACTGGTTAAAAATGCGTAATTTTTAATAGACCTCACATATTCCACAAGTTCTCTGCGATATCCGCCATCGACATAAATCTTTTTCATTCTGCCGAAATGACAGTTTAAGGATTCTATCAATCGCAATCCGGCTTTACCGTCATGTTCGCTGGCGGCATGAATTTCAACCGACAGCAGCAAACCACCGGTATCTGTGATGATATGCTTTTTGCGTCCTTTTACCTTTTTGCCGCTATCCACCCCTCTTGCTTCTCCGCCAACGCGGGTAGTTTTTACACTTTGGCTGTCTATCAGCCCTACGCTTGGCAAGGCTGCACGACCCTGACCTTCGCAGCGCCCGGTGTGCAATGCCTCGTGGATTTCTTCAAAGGTATCATCTTCCCTCTATTTGGAATAATAGTAATAAACCTGTTGCCATTTGGGAAACTTCGGAGATATTGCCCTTATAAACAACATTTGAATGCCGGTGAATACATTTTGCGAACGCGGCGGAGGCAATCACGGACATGCGGAAAAAAAAGACGGTCATTTGTTTTGACATTCAAAAAATTACCCTATCTTTGCATGGCTATCGGATAAAGAATCTTTTTTAAATAACATATTCACTAAAAAACATTTTTAATTATGGCTGAAAATTTCACTGTTGACCCGAAGAGGGATGCCGAAGACAATAAAGTCATGGCAATCCTCGCCTATCTGGGGATTTTATTTCTCGTCCCGTTGCTGGCGGCAAAAGAGTCGCCATTTGCCCGTTTCCATACCAATCAGGGCATCGCGCTGTTTATCCTGGGCGCTGCCGTCGGTATCGTAGTATCCATCTTATCCGCTATCTTCTCTCAGATTTCACTGACGCTTGTGTTGCTGACAAGCCTGTTGAGTCTCGCCTGCAGCCTCGGCATTTTTGTTCTGGCGATAATCGGTATTGTCAATGCCGTCAAGGGAGAGATGAAAGAGCTTCCGTTAATCGGCAAATACAAAATTCTGAAATAACATGAAATGATGGGGATTTAAGAAAACGGACACTTTTTTTTAGTGTTCGTTTTTTTTATATCACATATAACTCTTAATTTTGCACGATTTTTTTTTACAGTATCAGACCGAATGGAAACTTTAAAGCACGAATGTGGCGTGGCCATGATACGGCTGCTCAAACCGCTGGAATATTACCACCGGAAATACGGCTCGTGGATGTATGCGCTCAACAGGCTCTATCTGCTGATGGAGAAACAGCACAACCGCGGGCAGGAAGGCGCGGGACTTGCCTGCGTGAAGTCGGAAGCCGCTCCGGGCGAAGAATACATGTTCCGCGAGAGAGCCGTCGGCACGGGCGCCATTACCGAAATTTTCGACAGCGTATACGGGCGCTACCGGGACGTTCCACCCGAACAGCTCAACGACCCGTCGTATGCAAGGACAAACCTGCCCTTTGCCGGCGAACTGTACATCGGACACCTGCGGTACAGCACGACGGGCAAATCGGGGATGTCGTACATTCATCCCTTCCTGCGCCGCAGCAACTGGCGGGCGCGCAACCTGGCTATCTGCGGTAATTTCAACATGACGAACGTCGATGCAATCCTGCACGACCTCACGTCGACGGGGCAGCATCCCCGACACTATGCCGATACCTATTTTATCCTCGAACAGCTCGGACACCGCCTCGACCGCGAAGCCGAACGCCTCTTCCTCAAATATGAGGCCGAAGGCCTGAAAAACCGGGACATCACCCGTGCGATTGAAGAAAATATGGACATGGAAAACGTCATCGAAAAGGCGGCGTCGACCTGGGATGGCGGATACGTCATCTGCGGGGCGACCGGCAGCGGCGAGTCATTCACCATCCGCGACCCGTGGGGCATTCGCACGGCTTTTTACTACGCGGATGACGAAATCGTTGTTCTGGCCTCGGAACGCCCCGTCATTCAGACCGTGATGAACGTCGGTACGGGCGACATCAGGGAACTTCAGCGCGGCGAGGCGCTCCTTATCAGCCGGACGGGGAAAATCAGGACGTCGCAGATTCTGAAGCCGGAGCCATTGAGCGCCTGCTCTTTCGAGCGCATCTATTTCTCCCGCGGAAGCGACATCAACATCTACCGGGAACGTAAAAAACTCGGCGAAAACCTGGTCGGCCCCATTCTCCGGAAAATCAACTGCGACATCGCACATACCGTTTTCTCCTTCATACCGAACACGGCCGAAGTCGCCTGCTACGGCATGCTGGAAGGGTTGCAGAAATACCTCGACGAACTGAAAGCGAAGCAGATTGCCGAAAAGGGCGCGTCCATCACCGGCGAGGAACTGCGCAAGATACTGTCGCAGCGGATACGCAGCGAGAAAGTCGCCCTCAAGGACATCAAGCTGCGGACGTTTATTGCCGGAGGAAACAGCCGCAACGACCTGGCGGCGCACGTTTACGACATCACGTACGGCAGCATCGCGCCCTACGAGGACAACCTGGTCGTGATAGACGACAGCATCGTCCGCGGAACGACGCTGAAGCAGAGCATCGTCAGCATCCTCGACCGCCTGCATCCGAAGAAAATCGTCTTCGTCTCGTCCTCGCCGCAGGTGCGCTACCCCGACTACTACGGCATCGACATGTCGAGCATGAACGAGTTCATCGCTTTCAAGGCGGCTATCGAACTGCTGCGGGAACGGAAACAGGAAGACGTCATCATCGATACGTATTACCGGGCAAAGAAGCAGCAAATGCTGGCGGATGCGCCGGGTATCAATCACGTGAAAGACATCTACGCGCCCTTTACCGACGAGGACATCTCGAAAAAGATGGCGAAACTGCTGGGCGGCCCCGCCATACGGGCTAAAATAGAACTCGTCTATCAGACGATTGACGGCCTGCACGCCGCCTGCCCCGGTCATCCGGGCGACTGGTATTTCTCCGGCGACTATCCGACCCCCGGCGGGACGAGAATGGTCAATCAGGCGTTTATCAACTACATGGAGGAGGTTTATTTCAAACAGGATGACAAATGAGATTTTTTATTAAACAGGATAACAGATGAATTTAACAAAGGCAACACTAATTTTGGACGACGGCAGCAAGTATGAAGGATTTTCCTTCGGAGCGGAAAAATCCGTCACCGGCGAGGTCGTTTTCAACACCGCCATGAGCGGATATCCCGAAAGCCTCACCGACCCTTCGTATGCCGGACAGTTGATGGTACTCGCTTACCCGCTCGTCGGCAACTACGGCGTCCCCGCGCGGACGCTCCGTGCGGACGGACTTTCCGTTTTCATGGAAAGCGACAGGATTCATGCGGAAGCTATCATCGTCAGCGATTACAGTTT
>JAIRYY010000322.1 GCA_031267485.1 Tannerella sp. | reverse complement strand
GCTACACGGCCTGCACCTGAATTGCTTCACTGCGTTCGCTGGTGATGGTGCAGGGAGTGTGTTACGGTTTAACAGGTCCGAAAAATGTTTTCCCCGGATTCGGCGCCCGATTCGGAACGCTCCAAACCCGATTCGGAATGTTCGGCGCCCGATTCGGAACGTTCGGCGCCAATTCGGAACGACCAAAACTCCGTTAGGAACGACCAAAACTCAATTAGGAATGACCAAAACTCAATTAGGAATGACCCAAACTCAATTAGGCACGACCAAAACTCCGTTAGGAACGACCCAAACTCAATTAGGAATGACCCAAACTCAATTAGGAATGACCCAAACTCAATTAGGAATGACCCAATCTCAATTAGGAACGACCCAAACTCAATTAGGAACGACCCAAACTCCGTTCGGAATGACCCAAAATGGGCTGCGGGGGACGGGAAAATTTATTCGACCGGTATTTATTTATCTTTAAATAAGCATTTTATAAATCCGCCACCCCCCACCGATTTCTTCAGGGATATCTCATGATTTGACTTTCTTTGCCGCGGCGTCTTTTTTGGCCTTTCGCAGCCGGAGGTACAGATATGAACCGAAAATCAGGATGAGTGAAACGACATGTACGTATTGCCGTGTCAGCGGAGTGACGTTGATGTCCGAGAAACCCGGACTTTGCACATGTCCGCCTCTTGCCGGTCTTGCCGTTTCCGTCTGACTGCCGCGGCTGTCCGTCTGCCCTGCCGTTTCCGATTGGCTGGCGCGTCTGCCTGCCTGCCCCGCCGTTTCCGGCTGGCCGCCGCGGCGGTCTGCCGGCGTCGGCTGTACGGCGGCATTTTCGCCGTTGCGTCCGCCGTTTTCCGCATATCCCTGCAATTCGGCAGTCTCACTGTTCGGAGCCGCTGCTTCGACCTGCGGCCTCGGCATGTTCCGGCCCGTCGGATTCAGTAAAGAACCCGCCTGTATTCCCATGGCGTGGATAAACAGCGTGGCATACAGAACGTAAGACCATTTCTGCAACTGTTTCCATTTCGCATGTTTCATGCGCTTGCGTATCGAGTCGAAAGAGGTAATCCAGAGCGGAATAAAGAGCGCCAGCATCAGGATTCCCAGTACAAAGCTGAAACTCGTTATCCCGGCGCCCAGTTCGCTGCTCACTCGCGCATTGGCCATGTATCCGTCGTTGTCGGTGAAAAACCTGAGCGAAGCCGGAACGTTGTTTAATGTCCTGATCAGGGAATGTGTCAGGACGGGGAAGCCCGATATGACGGACAGCTCCTTGCGTATGCTGAGAAGCTTTTTCACATGGGGATTTGCAGGGTTCAGGGCGCCGATGTACATGATGATGACCAACAGCGGGAAACCCAGCGTGCCCATGTGTATGTAATCCCTCGTGATGCCTCCCAGAAGCGGTATCCGGCCAAAACTGAACATCTCGACGCCGAACATCCTGACGATAAAGGGAACGGTCACCAGAAGGCAGGGTATCGCCAGCAGGATGTAATATACGGTGGCATGTTTTCTTATTGACTTTGACAGCAAAACGGCCAGCCAGGTGAAAACGCCGAGAGACAGCAGCAGTGGAGCGACAGTATACAGAAATTGTATAAAATCAATTAACAGTTTAATCATTGTGTTTACGTATTTATAATTGTTTTTTTTCGGGGGCAAAGGTACGGGCGGCCGGAAAGACGCACAATCCCCATTTATAGGGATATTTCACTGCACACTAATCATAATCGGGTACAATTTTCCGGCTTTGTCCGGGTTGACATACCCGGAACATCGCCTCCCGATTTGTATATACAAGTACACAACATGTATACATAATGTGTTTTCGTAATAAATTAATTCTCAAATAACAAAAAAAATATTGCGGACAACTTGTATATACATTTTTTTATCGTATCTTTGCGGCGGATATTGAAAATGACATTAATAATATACATTATATAATATAGAATGGCAACAGTTGTAATTATGCCCAAGCAGGGTCAGTCTGTCGAAAGCTGCATACTGACGGAAATGAAGAAAAGGAAAGGGGACGCCGTCGCAGTGGGCGACATCCTTTTTTCCTACGAAACGGACAAGGCTTCTTTTGAAGAAGAGGCGAAAGTCGCCGGGACAGTTCTCGATGTTTTTTTCTCCGACGGGGATGAAATACCGGTTTTGACGAATGTGATGGTGATTGGCGCCTCCGGCGAATCGGCGGAAGAATTTCGTCCGGGCGGAGGCGGAGACGCCAAACCAGCGAATGTGCCGTCCGATACTTTCGGAAACGCATCTTCCGGCACGCCGGCCGACGCATCCCACAGCCGGACTTCGGACGCATCTCCCGGCGCGACGGCGGACGCATCTCCCGACCGGACTTCGGAAGTCTCGCCGGCGGATGCCGGCGGACGGAAAGCCGGCGGCGCCGCCACATCGCCCGTATCGCCGCGCGCCAGAGCGTTGGCCGGCAAAAACGCCATACAGGCGGAAACGCTGACGGGCACAGGGCCTCACGGACGCGTCATTGAACGCGACGTCCTGGCCGTCGTTGCCGCCGCGCCGAAAACAACGCCGCTGGCAAAAGCGGTTTTGAGGGAAACGGGCGGCGCAGCGCCGGAAACGGGCAGCGGACTGGCCGGCGCCGTCAAAGGGGCCGACATCGGAGTCAAGAATCCGGTTTACGCATCGGACAGCGTAATAAAACCGCTGACCAACATGCGCCGGATTATCGCCAGGTCAATGCATGCATCCCTGCAAAATTCCGCTCAGCTCACCCACCACCTCGGCGCCGACGCGCGCAACGTCATGGCTCTCCGTAAAAAGGTCAAGAAAGCCATGCGGGACGGGTATCCGGCGGACATCACGATAAACGACTTCGTCTGTTTCGCGGTCATCAGGGCGCTCGGGAAATTCCCGCAGGCGAACGCTCACTTCCTGGGCGACAGCGTGCGCCTGTTTTCAAAGGTACATCTCGGACTGGCCGTCGACACGGAACGCGGACTGATGGTGCCGGCGGTGAGGAATGCGGACGACCTGTCCGTTCCGGGGCTTTCCGCTCAGCTTAAAGAAGTGGCCGGCGCCTGCAAAAAGGGCAACATCGCGCCCGACCTGCTTTCGCCCGAAGCGGCTTCGTTCACGGTATCGAACCTCGGCAACTATGGCGTCGAGATGTTCACGCCGGTCATCAACCTGCCACAGGTGGCCATTCTGGGCGTAAACACAATCGTCCCCCGCCCGAAAGACCTTGGCGACGGCGTTTACGGCTTCGTGCCCTACATGGGACTGAGCCTCACCTACGACCACCGCGCGCTCGACGGAGGCGAAGCCACCCGCTTCGTCAAACAGATAGCGATTGAGATGGAAAACCTCGAATTTAACTTATAAACTCAAAAAAATATTCCTGTTATGACAGATTTAGCGATTATCGGCGGAGGCCCCGGAGGATACGTCGCCGCGGAACGCGCCGGAGCAAAGGGACTGAACGTCGTGCTTTTTGAAAAAAGGGAACTTGGCGGCGTCTGCCTCAACGAGGGCTGCATACCGACAAAGACGCTGCTCTACAGCGCCAAAGTTTACGATTACGCCCTGCATGGCGACAGGTACGGAATCAACGTGCCGGAAGCGTCGTTCGATTTCGGCCGCATCATGGCGCGCAAAGACAAAGTGGTCAAAAAATTAGTCGCCGGCGTAGGCTCGAAGATGAAAGCGCACAAAGTCGCCGTTGTCAGGGGCGAGGCGCAAATCACGGGACGCTCGGCGGAGGGGATTGAAATAGCGTGCAACGGCGAGACGTTCCGCGCCGCCAACCTGCTGATATGCACCGGCTCCGAAGCGTTCGTGCCGCCCATACCCGGCGTGCGGGAAGCGGGAGATACCGTCGTGACAAACCGCGAAATCCTGTCGCTGACGGAACAGCCCAAATCGCTCGTCATCATCGGCGGAGGCGTAATCGGGATGGAGTTCGCAAGTTTCTACAACAGCCTCGGAACGGACGTGACCGTAGTGGAAATGCTGCCGGAAATACTCGGAGGTCTCGACGGCGAGATAAGCGGAATGCTCCGCGACATTTACGCGAAGAAAGGCATAAAATTCCACCTGTCGTGCAAAGTTACGGAGATAAGGGGAAATGAAGTCGTCTACACGGCGGCGGACGGCGTCCCGTCGTCTGCCGCCGGAGAAAAGATACTGATGAGCGTCGGACGTCGCGCCGTAACGAAAGGTTTCGGACTGGAAAACCTCGGCGTCGAACTGGACCGCAACGCCGTCAAGGTCGACAGCAGGATGCGCACAAACGTGCCGAACGTGTTTGCCGCCGGCGATGTGACGGGATTTTCCATGCTCGCCCACACCGCAAGCCGCGAGGGCGAAGTGGTCGTGAACAACCTCACAGGCCGTCCCGACGTGATGCGTTACTGCGCCATTCCGGGAATCGTGTACACCAATCCCGAAGTTGCAAGCGTCGGCCTGACGGAAGAGCAGGCGAAAAAGGATGGCGTCGAATACCGGGTGTCCAAACTGCCGATGGCGTATGCCGGACGTTTCGTCGCCGAAAACGAGGGCGGCAGCGGGATATGCAAAGTATTGACCGGAGCGGAACATGGCGAGATTCTCGGCGTCCATATCCTCGGCAATCCGTGCAGCGAAATAATCTACGGCGCATGCATGGCCATCGAACAGGAAATGACGCTCGCGGAGATGCAGGAAGTGGTATTCCCCCACCCCACCGTTTCGGAGATTTTTCGGGAGACCGTATTTTCATTTTAAAAAATTCACCATGGCTGCCATTAAATCTCGTATTGTCAATTTGCCCGTCAGGACATTCATCTCAATAGAAAAAACGATTCACCTCAGGATAGGGCTGTCTCGAAAGCCGTATCCCGTCGTCCTTGCGAGGAGGAACGACGAAGCAATCCGGGTTACGCCTGTGCCCGGATTGCTTCGCTCCGCTCGCAAAGGCTGTCTCGAAAGCCACACCCCATCGTCATTGCGAGGAGGAACGACGAAGCAATCCGGGTTACGCCTGTGCCTGGATTGCTTCGTCGTTCCTCCTCGCAA
>JAIRYY010000317.1 GCA_031267485.1 Tannerella sp. | reverse complement strand
AGCATGTGAGGCTCCAGTCCCATGCGGTTCCAGCGCGGGCGTATGCCGTAGATGTCGCGGTAGAGCGCGGTCACGCTTGTGCAGATGCCGGCCAGGACGTCGGAGCCTTGTCCCTGCTGCGTTTCGCGGCTGTACCGTTGGGACGAGAGGCCGTCTTTGCCGTACTGTTCGAGGATGTTGCGGATGAACTTCAGCGCCGTCGCCCGGTCGTATCCGGCATAGGCCCTGACGCCCAGATAGCCCCATGTGGGGAAAATATCGCCGTTTTCGTACGTGGGGAACGGCCAGTTGCCTTCCTGCACTTCTTCGCGCCGGAAGGAATCGAAGCAGAGCGGCCAGTGGAAGAGGTTTTCCTGCGATGTCCTCCGTTCAATTTCGTCGAGGATGAGGGCCGTCCGCTCCCTGTCGTCGCACAGGCCGAAGGCGATTGCGGCGAAATTGACGGGCGTGACGAGGTTGTCGCCGTGGATGACGCCGTCGCTGTCGCGCCAGTAGACGTACTGCTTTTTCTCCGGGTACCAGAATCCGCCGTCGTCGACCGTCCGGTTGAAGCTTTCCTTGAGCCTTGCGGCGACGGAGGCGTAACGGGCGGCGTTTTCGGCGTCGCCCAGGACGCGTTCGCAGCCGGCCCAGAGGTTGAGCGCCTCGTACATCTGAGCGTTTACGAAGGCGTTCTCGAATCCGGCCCATACGATGTCGAGCCAGTCGCTCGCCCGTTGCTCGCTGATGTGGCCGTTCATCATTTCGAAGAGGCCGTTCCCGTTGGAATCCCTGCCGATGAGCCATTCCAGCGCCTTTTCGCAGGCGGCCTTGTGGGATTGCAGCCAGGCGACGTCTCCGCACAGGTCGAACTGTTCGGCGGTATTGATGACGTATCCCGTCTGCGAATCTACCGTATAACCCCACCTTGCCTCGTAATAACCGGTTTTGTAATTGAACGTGCCCGGCATCTGATCCTCGTCCGCATTGTGCCATCGCGAGAGCACGCGTCCATCGTCCGTCATCGCATAATCGCGTTCGCGGTCGAGGGACGAGGACAGGTTGGCCGTGTAGCCGGCATCGTTCAGCGCCATGCCGATCTGCGCGAAGAACGGCTCGTGCAGGCATTTCCAGTTCGTAATCCAGCCATTGGCTCCGACAATCCGGCTGTCCACGACGCCGTAGCGTCCGGTCGTGTTCATTAATTCCCGCACGGCGCCGGCATCGATGCCCGGCAGTTTGCCCCGCGAATATTCGGCCGGATAGTCCAGGTAGCGGAGTTCCATGCAGATCGTCACCGTCCCCTTTTCAACGTCAAAAGGGGCGAAGACGTCCGCTTTTTGGCGGACAAAGCGGTCCAGGTTATAGCGCGGTTCCAGTTCCGTATCCGTGACGGCCTGTGTGAAGGTAAACTCGCCGTTTTCGCCGTGCGAATATTTGGAGGCGAGGAATTTCCCGCCGTCCGTTTTCGCCTCGATGCGCAGGGCGTCGCCCGACAGCGGATTCCAGAACGTCACGCCTCCGGCGTGCACGCCATACGTGTCGTCCCGGCCGGTCAGGTATTTGCACCAGACCATTCCTCCGTTGTCGATAATCCCCCCCTTCCATACCGAAAGATCGGAGAAATGCCATTGCGGGAAAGCCGTTTCCTCCAGTTTGGCCAGCGTGCTGTATTCGCGCCGGATGGTCCAGCGGATTTTGTCGCCGTCCGGCTCGAAAATCCAGGATTCGTTAGCCCTTACGGAATGGTCGCCGAAGACGATGCCGTCGATGACGACCTTATTGCCCTCCCCGCCGATTTTTTCGTTATGCAAGCTACCTGCAGACGTAAAGGCGCCGCCGCGGGTTCGGAATCCCGTGTGCACGCCGGAAGCGGACAGTACATTCCTGCCCCTCACATTGAGTCCGGTAATCCTGCAACCCTCGGAGTAATCGATCGTAAGGGTCAGGTTTCTGTCCGCGTCGGCGATTTCAACGGTTTTCGCCGGCGCGTTGCGGCGGATGAGGCCGTCCGCGGAGGCCGCCGCCGCCACGGACAGGGTAATTGCGAGTAATGTAGTTTTCATGATTCTGTTATGCATTATGATTTGCGATGCAAAGGTATGGTTAAAGCGGGAAATACAAATATCACAAAATGGTTTTAATATGGTATGAAATGGCTTTATGTGCAATCATTCAGTAAACGATTACACGGGTGTAACGGCGCGAGGGCGCGTTTATATAAATTCTTTTTTAATGGCTTCTTCTATGGCGGCGTCGATATTTTTGACGCCAAGTTTTCTCATGATGTTCAGCCGGTGCGCTTCTATCGTCCTGTTGCTTACGTTGTAAAGTAAAGCCATTTCCCTGTTGGTAATTCCGTATTTTATTTTCCTCAGGATTTCTATTTCCCTGTTTGACAGTTTAACCTGTGAGGAATCCTGTTTGCCGGAAGATGTTTTTTTCAGGTATTCCAGGACCAGGAAATTGGTCAGGTCGCCGGAATAAAAATAGTTTCCTGCGGCGACCTGCCTGATGGATTTCAGGAATGTTTCGTTGGGCGCGTCTTTTAATATATATCCTTTTACGCCGGACTGCAGTGATTTCAGGATATAGTCTTCCCGGTCGTAGAGGGAGAAGAATATGATTTTCGAATCGTTCGTTTGTTCGTTCAGTTTTTCTGCCGCCTCCAGGCCTGACATGACGGGCATGGAAATGTCCATCAGGATAATGTCGGGTTTCAGTTCCCTGACTTTTTTTATTGCTTCCAGTCCGTTTTCGGCCGTATCGATTACGCTCATATCCGGTTCTTTATTAATCAGAAATTCTACGCCGTTCCTGAAGATTTCGTGATCGTCAACGAGTAAGATGGTTATATTTTTCATTGCGGACAACTGTTTTTTGGGGTGGTATTTGCGTTTTACATATCGGGAAAGGGGATTGTCAGTCTGATGACTGTTCCTTTTCCTTTCCGGGATTTTATTTCAAAGTCGGCGTTTAAAAATTCGGCTCTTTCTTTCATGCTGATAAGGCCGTACGTTTTTTTGTATGTGTCTTTTTTGTATAATTTATCCATGTCCATATCGAAGCCCTTACCGTCGTCTTCTATATGCGTACAGATGTTTTCCGCGTCGGATTCCAGTTTGATGCGCATATTCCCGGCCCGGGCATGCTTGATGATATTGTTTGTCGCTTCCTGTATGATGCGATATACGGCTATTTCCTTGTTTTTGGGAAGGATATGATCTTCCATGCTGTCTTCGAGATGAACGTGGATATTCGTGGAAGAGCGGATGGTTTTGAGCAGGTCGTTTATAGCGGCTTTAAGCCCGAAGTCAATCAGTACGCTTGGTTGCAGTTCGGTGCATACTTTGCGCGTTTCGTTAACGATAGAGGCTATGATGTTTTTAATTTCCGCATATTCCCTGTTTTGCGGGAGAAATTCAAACCTCATTTTCAGAGCGGTAAGCATCTGTCCTATGTTATCGTGTATTTCCGCCGCCAGCCGTTTGCGTTCGCGTTCTTCTCCCGCGAGCATGGAATCCAGTTTTGTCCGTTGCAATTCATCCTTTTGCTTTATTTTTTCTTCCATCAGCAGTTGATTCTCGTTTTCCATCTGCTTGCGTTTTGTGATATCGAAACAGATTGCATAATACCGGTAAAGTTCTCCCTTGTTATTAAAGATCGGCATCAGCGTGACGTTCATCCAGAATCCCGTTCCGTCGGATGCATGGTCAAAAACCTCTCCCTGCCATACTTCGTTGCAAAGTTCGGGGTTTTCGATGTGTTTGTAGATGATGCTCCGTTCGCCTCCCATATTGTTATAAAACAAAGGTTTGCCGCGCAACTCCGCCATGTTGTAGCGGGTGACGCTGCAGTACTTGTCGTTCGCATAGATGATGTTGCCTCTTGCGTCTGTTTTGACGAGATAGGTCGCTTTCTCCAGCGCGAAATTGACTTCTCTTAATTCTTTGTGCGACTGTTCGAGTTCTTTGTTTGTTTTCTGTACCTGTTCGATAAGTTTCCGCGAATAGTCTTCCGTATTGATAAGTTCTTTAAAAGAGGCCTTTAATTTGCCGGATAACGGGATGAATATCAGGAGGGCTTCCGCTATGAGGCATACGAGGAGCGTAAAGAACAGGATCCATTCGAGTTTTTTGAGGAATACGATATTGTTTCTTAGAATCCGGTCGTAGTCGAAAACAATCATTTCCATGCCTAACAGGTATGTTTTTTCGTTTTTCAGCAAGATGTCGACGTATGCGTCGATGTCGCTTTCTCCGGCAGATTCGCAGGCGAGGATATTTTTGCTTATTGCTTCTGCCGCCAGAACGATTTCCTGATAGGGTTTGTCGATGATGCGGAACAGTTCTTCGATTTCCTTGTCTTCATTTTTAGGAATATTTAAAAATTCACTGCCTTCGCGCAAACTGCGGTGCGTCTGTTTCCAGTAGCTCAGAGTGTTTACGAAGTCTTTTCTGTCGAACAGGAAATCGTCGCCTTTTTGCAGCAGTAAGGCATATTTTGTGAGAGACTGCGAATCGGAGCGCAGTTTTGCGGAATAATTAACAAGGTGAGTATCCGACTGCTGATTTGACAGATAGTCCTGTATCAATATTTGCGACGACAGGGCGATAATCGCGATTACGGCTAAAGCGATGGCGTAACCCCAATTATAGTGTTTAAGCGTGTGCTGATAATTTTTCCTGTCTTTCATCAATCGTAATGCTGAAAAATACGTACGCAAATTTACGTGAAAAGTCCGGTATTGCAAATTTTACCTGCCGTATTTTTCATACCGCGCCCGGAATCATTACCCGGAATTTCCAAACGTGTGAGACGTAAAAACGTTTTTTATCTCCCGCCGTCCACAGAGGCGGACAACGGGAGAAGGAAGAGTGCGGTCAGAAAAGGTTGTAAAGTTGTGCGAGCGGCAGTTTTGCTGCCGGTTTGCAGACGATAATTTCTCCGTCGACGGAGACTTCGAATGTTTTTGAGTCAATCTCTATTTCCGGCATGTAATCGTTTAGTTTCAGATCGTTTTTCGATACGGTGCGGCAACCTTTTACCGGTTTTATCATTTTCTCCAGGCCATATTCCGCCACCGTATCCGTCGAGGCGTCCGAAACGAAGACGCATGAGGTTCTTCCCGCCGCTTTGCCGAAGGCTCCGTACATGGGACGCGAGATATAGGGTTGCGGCGTCGGTATGGAGGCATTGGGATCTCCCATTTGCGCGTATGCAATGAATCCGCCTTTTATGACAAGCTCCGGTTTTGTCCCGAAAAATTCCGGTTTCCACAATACCAGGTCTGCCATTTTCCCGTGTTCCACCGAGCCTGCAATGTGCGAAAAACCATGCGCAAGCGCCGGATTTATCGTATATTTGGCCACATACCGTTTCACTCTGAAATTATCGCAGTCCGTATTTTCGTCTTCGGGAAGGGCGCCTCTTACTTCTTTCATGCGCGCTGCAATCTGCCATGTACGGCAAACGACTTCTCCTATCCGTCCCATTGCCTGCGAATCGGAAGTAAAGATAGAAATCGCGCCCATGTCATGCAGGAAATCTTCCGCCCCGATAGTGCTCCGGCGTATGCGGCTTTGGGCGAATGCCACATCTTCGGGATTATGCCGGTCGAGGTGATGACATATCATCAGCATATCGAGATGTTCGTCAATCGTATTGACCGAATAAGGATTGGTCGGCGTTGTCGACGACGGGATTACATGAGTGTAGCCGCACACTTTCATGATATCGGGAGCATGTCCTCCCCCGGCCCCTTCCGTGTGGTATGTGTGAATGGTACGCCCGTCGAAAGCTTTTAACGTATCTTCCAGGTAACCACATTCGTTGATCGAATCGGTATGAATACATACCTGCACATCGTATTCGTCGGCGACGCCGAGACACGTGTCGATCGCGGCAGGCGTGGAACCCCAGTCTTCATGCAGTTTCAGCCCGAGCGCCCCCGCTTTTACCTGGCCTTCCAGAGCGGACGGCCTGCTCGAATTGCCTTTTCCCAGAAATCCGAAATTTACCGGGATACTGTCCGTCGCTTCCATCATTTTCCGTATGTTGAAAGCTCCCGGCGTGCACGTGGTCGCGTAGGTGCCTGTTGCCGGGCCTGTACCGCCGCCGACAAAAGTCGTTATGCCCGAAGCAAGGGCTTCGTCCGACTGCTGCGGACTGATATAATGTACGTGCGTATCGATTGCACCGGCCGTCAGTATCATCCCTTCGCCGGAGACGACCTCCGTGATATTCCCTATGATCAGTCCCGGCGCGACGCCCGGCTGTATGTGCGGGTTCCCGGCTTTTCCCACGCCTTTTATTTTCCCGTTTTTGATGCCTATGTCGGCTTTGTAGATGCCTTTATAGTCGATGACGATCGCGTTTGTTATGACCAGGTCAAGCGTTTCCCCGTCTGCGAATCCCGAAGCCTGCCCCATTCCGTCACGAATCACTTTTCCTCCGCCGAAGACACATTCTTCGCCGTATATGGTATAATCCTTTTCTATCCGGATCTTTAAGCCCGTATCGGCCAGCGTCACTTTGTCCCCCGTTGTCGGGCCATACATGGATGCGTATAATTGTCTGTTTATTTGTGCCATATCTTTGTTTTATTTTATTTTTACAGGAATCCCTTTTCTTTCATTGTTGCCTCAATTTCGTTTTCCCGGCCCGGGATAGATCCGTTGACGAGGGAATTACCTCCGTATATCAGTTTTTCGCCCGCTATTTCGACCAGTTCTACCGTTTTTGTTTCTCCCGCCTCAAATCGTACGGATGTTCCGGCGGGGATATTCAGGCGGTAGCCGGCGCTTGCTTTCCGGTCGAATTTCAAAGCTCTGTTTGTCTCTTCAAAGCAGCAGTGCGATCCGGCCTGTACAGGACGGCTTCCGGTATTCGTAACGTCCAGCGTCATTTGTTTGCGATTGACGTTGTATTCGATGGGCGTCTCCAGCGTTTCGATCCGGCCCGGAATAACGTTCATGCTGTTATCCGTCCCGATTTCAACGGGCGATTTTACGAGGCCGGAGCCATATAAAGCCAGTTCGGGGCTTAAATTTGTTTTGGATACGGGCTTGTGTACGGAGACAAGCTTCGTCCCGTCGATTAACGTCCCTTCGACCTGCACGGCATGGATCATTTCGGCGACTCCCGGCATAACGTCGTCCGTCCCGAGTATCCGGGTTCCTATCTCCGTCAGTTCGGCTAGCGTGCGGCCGTCTCTGATGAACTCGGACAGTTGTCCGGAAATAAGGGCGACCGCTTCGGGGTAATTTAATTTCAGTCCCCTTGCAAATCTTTTTTGCGCCACCATACATGCCGTATGAAGCGTCAGTTTTTCTACATCTCTTGGCGTAAGTCTCATTTTATAAAATATTTAATTATATGGATAAAAATTTTTTTAACTCGTCAAAATCAATCATTCCCTTGTCGTTGTGCCGTATCACTTTGCCCCGGTCCATTATATAGTAATAGTCGGATAACCGGCGTGCAAAATCCAGTTTCTGTTCCACCAGCAATACGCTAAGTCCCTTTTCAACCAGTTTGAGCAGTACGGCGGCTATTTCAATCGTGACGGACGGCTGTATTCCTTCCGCCGGTTCGTCGAGGACGAGCAGTTCCGGCTTTCCGGCCAGCGCGCGCGCTATGGCCAGCTGCTGCTGCTGTCCGCCGCTAAGGTCTCCTCCGAGTCGATTCCGGAAATCTTTAAGAATTGGGAACAGGCCGTATATTTCATCTTCATCGAACGAACGAACGGAATCCCTTCGCGATTCCGTGCCTATCAGTATGTTTTCATAGACCGTAAGTTTAGGTATAATTTCACGCCCCTGAGGTACATATCCGATACCTTTTTTCGCCCTTTTATAAGTTGAGCGGTTTTGTATTTCCTCGTTATTGAACAGAATGGCGTCTTTTGTGCGTACAAGTCCCATTATGCTGCGCAGGAATGTGGATTTGCCCACCCCGTTGCGCCCCATGATAGCGGTCACTTTCCCCCGCTGCGCCTTTAAGTCCATTCCCCGCAGGATGAGGCTTTCGCCATATCCTGCATGGACGTTTTTTGTCTCGAGGATTATTTCAGCGCCGGGATTCATGCCGGTTCACTTATTTTTGTTTGAGCCGAGCCGGGCGTTCCGAGATAACAGTCAATCACTTCCCGGTTATTTTTAACCTCGTCAAAGCTGCCTTCGGTAAGTATTTCTCCGCGAACCAGTACGGTCACTTTATCCTGCGCGATCTGTTCTACAAAATGCATGTCATGTTCAATCACGATCACGCCCTTGTCCCGCGCCAGTTCGCAAAGTAATTCTCCCGTTTTTTCCGTTTCCATATCCGACATGCCGGCGGCCGGCTCGTCTATCAGCATTAGTTTGGGATCCTGCAGCAGGACGATTGCAATTTCGAGCCATTGCTTTTGTCCGTGCGACAGCGAACCGGCCGTCGCATACAGCCTGTCGTATAAATTAACGCGTTTTGCGACGCGGATGATTTTGTCCTTCTGCTCCTGTTTAAGTTTGAAAAACATGGAAGACAAAAATCCCTTCCTGCCTTTCAACCCCAGCATAAGGTTATCGAAGACAGACAGGCCTTCAAAGACGGACGGTTTCTGGAATTTGCGTCCTATACCCATCCTTGCGATCTCTGTTTCCGACTTTCCTATCAGGTTTTTCCCGCCGAAATATGCGCGGCCTCCGGCAGGAACGGTTTTGCCGCAGAGGACGTCCATGAAAGTAGACTTGCCCGCTCCGTTAGGGCCTATTATCACTCTCAGCTCTTTCTCTTTTAATTCAAAACGGGAAAGGTTAAGAGCCTGAACTCCCCCGAAAGAAACGCTTAAATTTGAAATGGATAACATAGTTGTAAATATTTAATAATTCATAATTTTAAATTCACTTTCCCGGCAATCATGTCCAGCAGCCCGGTCAGGCCGTTTTTCAGGAACAGAACCGTCAGGAGGTATAACGCGCCTAATATATAAGGCCATGCTTCCGGCATCAATGACGTAAAAATGTTGTAGAGCAGGTTTACGGCCAGCGTTCCGATGACAGCGCCCTTTAAATTCCCCCTTCCTCCCAAAGCTACCCATACAAGCATTTCTATGGAAGCTTTCACGTCCATCCGGCCCGGAGTGATGATACCCGTCTGCGGCAGATATAACATTCCCCCGACAGCGGCAATGAGCGCTCCGATGATAAAGATAACCGTCCGGTAGCTGACGACCTCGTATCCCGTAAATCTCAGGCGCGATTCGCTGTCGCGTATGCCGATAAGCGCCTTTCCGAATTTGGACTCCGTTAACTTCCTTGACAAAAGGAAAATGACAATAAGGAACAGTACGGTTATCAGGTACAGGGAGAGTTTGACATTCCCGGAATGTAAGTCAAATCCCAGTATATATCTGAAATTGGTAAGCCCGTTCGAACCTCCGAGCATGGTCTCGTTGCGTGAAAAAAGCAAATACATTGCCAGAGCGAACGCTTGCGTTATAATGGCAAAAAACACGCCCTTTATCCTGCGCCTGAAAATAAAGTAGCCGAACAGGAATGCGAAAATGCCTGTGACGGCAAGGCTTGAAACGATGGCCGAGGGAAAACTGCGGAACGGTATCCAGAAAAACGGCAGCGATTCGACTTTGTTCCACGACATGAACTCCGGAACGGCCTGTCCCTCCGGCAGATTCGAGATGGTCATAAACATGCCCATACCGTAAGCCCCGAGACAGAAAAAAAATGCGTGACACATGGACATGATACCCGTATAACCCCATATAAGGTCCATTCCGATAGCCGCAATGGCAAAACAAAGGTACCTGCCCCATAAGGTCATCGTTCCGGCGTCTGTCATACCTGTGACGTTTGCCAGCGGAAGGATAATCAGAAACAGGACTGCAAACAGTATGTATAATAATTTGTTATTTTGCATGACGTTAATACCTGCGATATGTTTTTAATCGTCTCCAACCCTTCCCTTGTCGGGAAACAGTCCTTTCGGCCGGTATTGAAGAAACGCGATAATGAATATAAGTACGAGCGCTTTCCCGTAAACGGCTTCAAAGCTCGCTTCAAAGATTTTCGAGAAAATACCTATGCCGAGACCGGACACGACACAGCCGGCCAGTTTGCCGACTCCGCCCGAAACGACAACGAGGAACGAATCGACGATATACGTCTGCCCCATATTCGGGACAACATTCCCTATCAGCGTTATGGCGCAGCCGGCAATGCCGGCCAGTCCCGAGCCGATTATAAATGTAATCATATCAATCTTTTTTACGGATATGCCTGCACAGGCGCTCATATTGCGGTTTTGAGTTACAGCTCTTATCTTTATGCCTAACCGCGTTTTCCGGAAGATGAAGTATACGCATATGAAAATTATAACCGTGAGACCCATTATGAATAACCGGTTGTACGGAAGTAATAATCCTTCTGCGATACGGAGTCCGCCGGATAAGACGGCGGGAGCTTTTACCGAAGTCAAATCGCCGAACAGGTTGCGCGCTATTTGTATAAGAATCAGACTGATTCCCCACGTAGCCAGCAGACTCTCCAGCGGACGGCTGTAAAGGCGCCTGATGATAAGCCGTTCGATGAGCAGCCCGAAAAGACCGGCTACCACGAACGAGAGTGGAAGCGATATGAAAAATGCCATGTCGAGCCATGCCTGCGGCAAATGCCGTATAAATAACTGTTGGACGCAATAGGTCGTGTAGGCTCCTATCATCATAAATTCTCCGTGACTCATATTTATAATACCTGCCAGCCCGTATATGACGGACAGCCCCAGCGCCACGAGAATGAGTATGCTTCCTAAACTTAGTCCGCTGAAGATGTTCTGAATCTGATCGATACCCATAAGATCGGCTTTAATTTTTTATGACTGTTGCCGTTTATTTCGCAAATTCGCTGAATGGTTCGGGCGTGACAATCCCGTCCGTTTCCCAGATGATATCAAACTGTCCGTCAGCCCTGATTTCCCCGATCAAAGCCCGTTTAGCCAGATGATGATTGTCGTGATGCATTTTTACGAAGCCCGAAGGCGATTGAGCCTCCATCTCCGAAAGGGCGTCGATGACCTTTTCAACATCGAACGAACCGGCTTTTTCTACGGCGGCTTTCCATAAATAAAGCCCGGTATATGACCAGCATATCGGATCGTCCGTGACGCGTTCGTCTCCGCCCGGAAGATTCTTCTTCCTGCAATAACTTTTAAAATTCTCTGCAAACTTGAAGTTATCAGGGGTTTTTATTGACTGGAAATAGTTCCATGCGGCTAAATGGCCAACCAGAAATTCAGTGTCCATAGACCTCAGTTCGTCTTCCGCAACAGAAAACGCCATGACAGGACAGTGCGACGCGCTTAATCCCTGATTGGCAAACTCCTTGTAAAAGGGAACGTTGCTATCCCCGTTTATGGTACTCAGCACGCAAGCCTTGCCTGAAGCCGCAAACCGTTTTATCTTTGAAACGATAGTCTGGTAGTCCTGATGATTGAAAGGAGTATATTCCTCGATGATATTCTGTTCGGGAATACCCTGCGACAACAGGTAATTTTTGAGTATGGTGTTAGCCGTACGGGGGAACACATAATCCGTTCCTAAAAGATAGAAGCGCTTGTATTCGCCGCCTTCCCTGCTCATGAGATATTGCGCCGCCGGGATTAATTGCTGGTTGGGCGTCGCTCCCGTATAGATTATGTTTGGAGAACATTCCTGACCCTCGTACTGTACGGGATAGAATAAAAGTCCTTTGTATTCTTCAAATACGGGTAATACCGACTTGCGGGATACGGAAGTCCAGCATCCGAAGACGACGCTAACCCTGTTCTTTGTCAGTAATTCCTTCGCTTTTTCGGCAAACAGATCCCAGTCGGAAGCGGGGTCTACTACTCTGGGGACAATTTTTTTGCCGAGAACGCCCCCCGAATCGTTGATTTCCTCAATACCCATTAACAGCACATCCCGCAACGAGACTTCCGAGATGGCCATTGTCCCGCTTAAAGAATGAAGTATACCTACTTCTACCACATTGTCGCCGGCTTCCTGTTTTTCCTGCGACTTTTTGCTGCCGCCCGAAGCGCAGCTTACCATCAAACCTGCGGATACGGCGATAAATGCCGTAAATAACCTTTTAAATAAAATCTTTTTCATACGATAAACGTTTTAAATTTTTAATATTCTGTAAAGTATGGAATTAATTTCCGTTGTAACAATCCTCCCTGTCAGAAAAGATATAATTGTAGTTGAACCCATATCTGCCCGTATGTTTTGCGCGCGATCCGGTCTCCATCCTCAATTCCCTTTGTCATACTTACGTATGAAAGTTTTAAGTTGGTATTGTAACCGTTGAAGAAATAGTTGATGCCTGCTCCGAAGACGGTAGTTGATTTCAGTTTGTTGAAATCCTTCACTTCCATTCCTCCCGTTTGATTGTTTTCGGCGTTTATATCCTGTTTTTCGTAGCGAATCCACGGCTGTATTTTTGACGACTTGAAATAATAGCCCAACTCCGCTAACCGGACATTCTGCCTGGGAATCATCGATGCAAAAGAATACTTCCCGTCCGGATCATTCCCTCCGCTTATATATGAAAAAGCGGAATTAAAAGTTACAGACCCCAGACTTCCTGAAGGATAATCTACGTACAAGTCTCCTCCGGCGGCCATATAGGAGCCCTGCGTATCAAAACCGCCCGCAAGCGTAATGGTTTTTCCTTCGCCGAGATTTGTCCCGGAATATTTATCGATATCCATGACGTTATATTCCAGCCGTCCCACAGTGCGTAAAGGCGCCGAGTGCTGCCCTTCAAAACTGCGTCTTCCCGCAAATGCTCCGATACGGTATTTTAGTTTGTTACCCGAAAAGCCCCCATTGAGATTTACGCCGATATCACGGCCTAAATCGTTCTGTAATGGATCATCTTTAGACATGTTGTATGGATATTGGTAATAGGTGAAATCGTTCACCATGAGAGAGCCGGCTGTCTGTAAGCCGTTTCTGTTGTGCGAAACCAGCATCTTGCCGGCCGAAACGGCCAGCTGGTCGCAGAAGTAATGATCATACTGAGCGTCCAGAATCTTTATTCCGGCGGCTTTGTCTGCGCCCGTACCGAGGGGGGAGGCAAGTTCTGTTTCCAGAAAAATATAATCCCTTTTGGACAGGTGCGCTTCGGTCATAATCCGGGCACGGTATAGCGTCGCTCCTGCGCTCCACTCGCCGGCAGAACCTGTGGCGGATGACTGACCAAATCCGTTTTGCTGCATGGATACGTAAGTATGAGCCAGCACGCCGACATTAAATGACGGTTTAAATACGGAACTGTCGCTGTCGTTTTCGGCTTTCACTTTGGAAAAGCCATTTACTAAAAACCCTGATAATACAAGGGCAAATAACTGTTTGTTTTTTGATTTCATAATGATAACCCTTTCTAATTAATAATCGTTTTACCTATTCCCGATACCGGTTTAATTATTCGAATACGTACGCAAAGGAAAGACATATTTTTCAATTATCAAAACAAAATGACAAATAATTTCAAAAAAATATATCAAAAAGATTCCGTTTACCGAAAATATGATGGCAAAAAGACTATTCATCAGCGGATTATGCTTTCGTATTGTCAACACGAGCATGGGCGCCCAAATCAAAGATGTCGCGAGGTTGTGAAAGATACCGGCAAATTGTCTTTATTATGTCAACTAAAAAAAGGTACAACATTGTTGCGGACACGGAAAACCAGCCGTTACCGCCGCTGAATCCGGCGACAAAACATCCGCTGAATCCCGAAGACTTTTACCCTGTTTTTGCCAAATCGCTTATCGCGCAGGGGCTGAACGGGACGGACGCGTGGATTGAAAGACCGGAAGAAATACGCGGGATGTACAGACGGTGGCGTCCGAAGCCGCCAAATTTTCGCCGCGCGGGCAATCATGTCCGGGAAAAAACATATATTTGCAGGATAAAGAACGAACTGTGCGATGAAAAAGGATGTCAGCATCAAATATTTAATAGCTAACGAGCAGGACAAACGCTGGGGCATAACCGTCAATACGGTAGGTTTTCAGCGTATTGCGCCCCATGCGGAATATCCTCCGCGGAATCATCCGGACGAATATTTTTTTTCCATGCACAAGGGACGGATTCTGGATGAATACGTTCTTTTGTATATCTCCGACGGATGCGGTTCCTTTTCGTCATCGGCGAAAGAAAATGTGAAGCTGAAAGCGGGAAGTATGGTTCTGCTCTTTCCCGGAGAATGGCACAGCTACGCTCCGGACAAGTCGCGCGGATGGGAGGAGTACTGGATCGGATTCAAAGGCCATGAGATGGATGAACGCGTCGGGAACGGGATCTTCGACCGGCAGAAAAATCTGTTTAACACAGGCTGCAATCCTGAAATCGTGAAACTGTATGCTAATGCAATCCATATCGCGCTGGAACAGAATGCCGGTTATCAGCAGATATTGTCCGGCATTGCCAATCTGCTGCTTGGCATGACTTATTCCCTGGATAAAATCGCCGCATCCGACCCGAAAAAAATAACCCGGCAGATAAACAGGGCGAAAATGATTATGTTCGAACATTCGCATACGAATATCCGCCCCGAAGATATTGCGGATAAGATATGCATGAGTTATTCGTGGTTCCGGCACATATTCAAGCAACAGACGGGATTATCTCCGAATCAGTACATGCAGGAACTGCGCATCCGTAAAAGCCGGGAACTGCTGGTGATGACTACACTGACATGCCAGGAAATCGCCTATAAGGTCGGCTACGAGAACCCCATATACTTCGGCGTTGTGTTTAAAAGGATGACCGGTTATTCTCCGGGCAAATACAGGGAAAAATATTTGCAGACCATTACGTGACGGCCGTCATTTGCCGGGTTGGCGGAAAAGTCGTATTCCCGCCGGTTTCGATATGACCGTTCTTCATTCAGGAGACTATTCCCTGCACTTTATATACCAGTTCCATCCAGACCCAGTAGCGCAGCGCTTTTCCGATAAACATGTAGATGGCCACGGGCCATACGCTGACCCGCAGGAAGCCGAGCGCGACGGCGATAAAGTCGCCCACGCCGGGCAGGAAAACAAAAAATCCGATCCACGAACCGCGGTCTTTTATCCGGTGTTGAATACGCTCCAGCCTGCTGATGTCGAGGCGCAGGTATTTTTTTATCCATTCCGTCTTGCCGAGCATTCCTATCCAGTAGCAGGTCATGCCGCCGAGAAAGTTGCCGACCGTTGCGGCTACCATGCACGGCCAGTAGGAGGCCCCGCCCACCAGCGCGCCGGTCAGCACCACTTCCGAACTGAACGGCAAAATGGTCGCGGCCAGAAACGAGGCGAGGAAAACGCCGATATAGCCATATTCTACCAGGAAGTCCATAACTGCAGCATGAATGAGGCGACGAGGGACAGCAATATGAAATAATACAGAACAAAACGGAGGCCGTACCGGAGGTTTTCCAGGAAACAGGCTATCAGGACGGAGGCCGGAAGGCACAGGACGGCCGGAAGCGCGTCCGAATGTCCGTACAGCAGCATCGGGACGAACGACCAGACGGACATGTTCATCAAGAAGAAAAGCATCTGGCGCACGCGCACGCTATTGCCGAACGCTTCCGCCCGGATGTGGAAAAACGACACGACGAGCATTGCCACGACGACGAGCGAACCGATTCCGCTATATCCGAACTTTTCGGCTGAAAGGATATGAAAATCCGCCAATTCGCGGGACAGCGCCGCAATCATCGAAAAGTCATGACGCCACAGACACCACGCCGCGACAATCCAGCCGATTATGAACATGCCGGCAAGCGAGGCGAGGAAACTCCTGGCGCTCAACGAACGGAACCGGTACATGCCAATCCACAGAAGCGGAACGAACCATACAATCTGCGGTATGATCAGGCCGACGAAAGCCATCAGCGCTCCCGCGTTGAAAAAATGGCCGGTTGCTTCGGGCTGCTGATATGACCTGAAAAGTTCGTGGATTACAAGGACAAGACACAGTAGGACGACCGCAATCCTCACCGGCAGCAATCCCGCGCTGGCGCCGGTGAGGGCGAGGAAGAGCATGAACGGCAGGCGTGTATGCTCGCGTATGAGCGTCCCGGCGTCACTTATGCGCTGCAGCAAGTATGCCGCGAGCAGCGTAATGACGAAACCGGCAAGACAGGCCGACAGCCGGTCGGACGCCAGCCGGTCGGTCAGAATCCGGTCGGCAAACGTCCACGATGACGCCCAGTCCGGTAAAACGTCGGCCGGTGCGGCGACGTAATATGAAATCCGGCACAGCAGGCATACCGCCAGAGTCAGCAGCACGGACGGCCAGTCCGACAGGGTGCGTAATCGTTTATTCGAAGTGCGGTATCTCATACATTCTGCGTGTTTCGGTCAGTGCAGGATGCCTGCACCGAGCGGTGCATGATGCCTGCACCGGGCGGTGCGTGATGCCTGCACCGGGCGGTGCATGATGCGTGCACCGGGTGGTAGATGATGCGTATACCGGGCGGTAGATGATGCGTATACCGGGCGGTAGATGATGCGTGCACCGGGCGGTAGATGATGCGTGCACGGGTCATATGTCAAAACCGATGTCGCGGCGGAAATATTTCCCGTCAAACCGTATCGCACCGGCTCCGGCGTAGGATTTGGCCAGAGCTTCTTCTTTTGTCGCGCCGCGGGAGCTGACGGCGATAACCCGTCCGCCGTCCGTGTAGACGGCGCCGCCGTCCGCTTTCGTTCCGGCATGAAAAACGATACTCTCCGGCGGCACGCCGTTCAGTCCGTCGATCGCCTTACCCTTTTCATACGCTTCGGGATAGCCTCCGCTGACAAGCATGACCGTCACCGCCGTCCGCGGGTCTTCCGTCACTTCCCGCTCGCGGAGGTCGCCGCGGGCAATACCCTCCAGCAAGTCCACCAGGTCGCTTTGCAGGCGCAGCATGACGGCTTCCGTTTCGGGATCGCCCATGCGGCAGTTATACTCAATGACCATGGGTTCGCCGCCCACGTTAATGAGGCCCAGGAAAATGAATCCCTTATAAACGATTCCCTCCTGCTTCAGTCCGTTGACGGTCGGACGGATGATGCGTTCGTCCACTTTCCGCATGAACGCCTCATCGGCAAAGGGGACGGGCGAGACGGCGCCCATGCCTCCGGTGTTCAGGCCGGCGTTTCCCTCGCCGACGCGCTTATAGTCCTTCGCTACCGGCAAGACCTTATAATCATTCCCGTCCGTTGCGACAAAGACCGAACATTCCACGCCGTCCAGGAACTCTTCGATGACAACCGTGCGGCTCGCGTCGCCGAACATGCCCTGCAACATGCTGTTCAATTCGTCGACGGCCTCTTCGCGCGATTCCACGATGAGCACGCCCTTACCGGCGGCCAGGCCGTCCGCTTTCAGCACGTATGGGGCTTTCAGCGTGTCGAGGAACGCGATGCCCTCGTCGAGCTGTCCGGCCGTGACGCTCCTGTAGCGCGCGGTGGGTATGTGATGACGCATCATGAACGCTTTTGCAAAATCCTTGCTTCCCTCAAGACGCGCCCCCGACCGGCTGGGGCCGATTACGGGAACGCCGGACAGCGCCCCGCCGGCTTTGAAAAAGTCGTATATGCCGTTGACCAGCGGATCTTCCGGCCCGACAACGACCATGTCAATCCCTTTGTCAAGCACAAATTTCCCGATTCCGGGAAAATCATTAACCCTGATGTCCACATTTTCACCCGCGGTGGCCGTACCCGCGTTACCCGGCGCAATGTACAGCCGGCCTAATTTCGGACTTTGCGCCATTTTCCATGCCAGCGCATGTTCTCGCCCTCCCGAGCCTAATAACAAAATGTTCATTTTATTTAATTAAGAATTAAAAATTAAGAATTAAAAGTTATCACTTATCACTCATCACTAACCATTAACCACTATCATTGACCATTGACCACTTCATTGACCACTATCATTATACTTCACGCGGGATATTTTTGTGCATTGTATTTCTCCCGTCATTGCGAGGAACGAAGCAATCCAGGTCGTCGCCTGTGCCTGGATTGCTTCGTTCCTCGCAATGACGGAGGGAGACTGCGATGAATAGCAGTGCACAAAACCATGCCGGGCTTAGTATAATCATTGAGCACTATCATTAATCATTGACCACTTATCATTATACTTCACGCGGGATATTTTTTTCTCCCGTCATTGCGAGGAACGAAGCAATCCAGGTCGTCGCCTGTGCCTGGATTGCTTCGTTCCTCGCAATGACGGGGAGGGAGACTGCGATGAATAGCAATGCACAAAACCATGCCGGGCTTAGTATAATCATTGACCACTATCATTAATCACTAATCATTAACCACTAATCACTAATCATTAATCACTAATCATTAATCATTGACCACTAATCATTAATCATTAATCACTAAAGAAAGTCGTCAAAATACCTCGTGATCTTTTCATAAAGATGCGGGCGGTCTTTGCCGGTGACATTATGCGGATGGCCGGGGTAGACGAAATAGTCGGGGAACGTTCCGGCATTGACGCATGCCTTGATGAACAGCAGGCTGTGCTGCCACACGACAACGGGATCCATATCCCCGTGAATCAGCAGCAGACGCCCTTTCAGGTTTCCCGCCTTATTCAATAAGCCGGAATTTTTATACCCCTCCGGATTCTCCTCCGGGTGATCCATGTAACGCTCGCCGTACATAATCTCGTAACGGCGCCAGTCCGTCACGGGACCTCCGGCAACACCCGCCCTGAACACGCCGGGATGGGCAAGCATCAGACCGGTGGTCATAAAACCTCCATAACTCCAGCCGTGCACGCCGATACGCGTCGAATCGACGCAGGGCAGGGATTTCAGAAATTCCACTCCCGCCATCTGATCGGCCATCTCCACCTCGCCAAGACGGCGGTGTATGACGCTTTCGAACTCAAACCCCCGATTGGCGGAACCGCGGCTGTCGACCGTGAACATGACGTATCCTTTGCGCGCCATATACAGGTCCCATCCGCCCGCGCCGTTCATCCAGCCTCCGGTAACCAGTTGCGCGTGGGGGCCTCCGTAAACATAGATGATGACCGGGTATTTTTTGGCCGTGTCCATGCCGGGAGGCGTCAGCAAACGGTAATAAAGCTCCGTCCGGCCGTCGGCGGCGGTGAGCGAGCCGACTTTTATGCCGGGCATGTCGTATCCGTCGAAAGGATTCTTTGCCGACAGGAGCGACTTGACTTCGCGGACGTCTCTTACGCGGATGATGTCCACGTCGCGGGGCGCAGCCGGCGAAGATGTATAATCCAGCATGTGCGTGGCGGATGCGTTGAAACTGACGCTGTGAACGCCCGGCTTTATGTTCAGGAGCTTGCGCCGGCCTGTTTTCAGTTCGACCTGCCAGGCGTACGTTTCGAGCGGGCTGCCTTCGCCGGCGGAGCGCACGTCGCGGGGCGCTGTGGCCGTAAAAAACAGATGTTTCCCCTTTTCGTCAAAGCCGGACACCTCCTTCACCAGCCATTTGCCCGACGTCAGTTGCCGCAGCAACTTCCCGTCCGTATCATAGAGGTAAAGATGATTGTACCCGTCGCGCCGGCTTTGCCAGACAAACTGTCCGGGATTGCCGGGAAGAAACAGCGCCGGCTGCTGCGGCTCGACGTAACGCGCGTTCGTCTCGACAAACAGTTCCGCCTCGCGCGCTCCCGTTTCCGCGTTGTAGCGCACGAGCCGGCACGTGTCCTGCCCGCGGTTCAACTCTGCGATATACAGGCTTTCCCCGTCCGGACTCCACGTTATGTTTGTAAGATATTTGTCTTTCGGCAAACCGGTCTTCAGCCACACGGTCTGTTTCGCGGACAGGCGGTAGACGCCGACCGTCACCTCGTGGCTTTTCATCCCCGCCATCGGATATTTGAACGGCTCGGCCGCGGCCACCCGTTCGCTCACGTTGACAACCGGATAGTCCGTCACCATGGATTCGTCCATGCGGTAAAAGGCGAGGGCGTCGCCCCGTGGCGACCAGAACAGTCCCTTGCGTATGCCAAACTCATTCTGGTGCACCGGCGTCCCGCAAACAATGCCTTCGTCCGTTTCGTCCGTCACGGTTTCCGTCTCTCCGCCGGGCGTGATGATATAAATGTTATTTTCCCTGGTGAATGCAATGTTTCCGTTTGCCGCATCGTATTCCCAGCGGCTGCCGTCCCTGTCCAGCGCATAGTCCGCCACAATCCGGTCCGTTTTCAGATTGTAATGGATACGGTTGTCCTTATATGTAAACGCAATCACCGCTTTCTTTTTATCCGGCACGAAAAAAGACGGCATGGAGCCTGCCGGCGGAAATCCGGCCTGCACGAGCGCTCCGTTCAGCCGCTCTTTCGTAAAGGCCACGCGCTCTTCCCTGTCGGTCGGCAAGGCGGCCAGCAGACTGTCTCCCCTGACGTAAACATATTCGTCGCCACACCATTGCAGCTGCTTTACGGACTGCGGCGCGAAACGGTCGCTGTTCCGCCCGCCCGGCACAAGGTCATGCAGGGTCAAATCCCTTTCCTGAGCCATAAGGGCAGGGATTGATAAAAGCAAAACCAATGTCAGCAGATAATATTTAATAATACCCAAACCAGCCCTCCCGTCATTGCGAGCGTAGCGAAGCAATCCGGGTCGTCGCCTGTGCCTGGATTGCTTCGCTACGCTCGCAATGACGGGGAGGGAGAACGCAACGACGGGGGAGGAGGGCCTTTGCACGGCTATGCTTCCTTTACAGGGATTATATTGAGTATTCATAATATTTAATCTTCATTTCCTGTCTTTTTAAACGTCCTGCGATTCCGGTCGTATGGCTTCCGCTGCCGGTCAAAGGTCTTATTTTCCCTTTTACGGGGGTAGCCGTCCCTCTCCGGCGGTTTCCGGCCTTTTGGATGCGGTTCCCTGTTTTCTCCGAATGGTTTGCGGCTCTTGGATGCCAGTCTTTCTTCCGCGAACTTCCTGTTTTCGGACGACCTGTTTTCGTCGTTTCCTTTCCTGAAGT
>JAIRYY010000273.1 GCA_031267485.1 Tannerella sp. | reverse complement strand
TGACAGTCACATAGCGTACCTGACGGCACGCGGAAAATGGGTTGCGGTCCATTTTTCTACCAACATGCTGTCCCGACGGGACAGAGAAACCATTACATGTTATTTATTTCACGTTACTTAACGATGAACGAACTTAACGATGAACGAACTCCGCCGAACCCCGCTGGGGATGTCTCGAAAATTCTGTTCCGTCATTGCGAACGAAGTGAAGCAATCCGGGAATACCTGACAGTAGCTGGATTGCTTCGTCGTTCCTCCTCGCAATGACGGAGAATTGAGGCTTTCGAGACAGCCCCATTATCGAACATGGAACGGCACAGGCTGCAAGCCCGCGCCAGCGGTGGCCAGCGGTACCCTCGGCGGGTTAATCAATATGGGCGCCCACAAGGGACGCCCCTACCATTAATCACTAATCACTAATTCACTAATCACTAAAAAATTCATGCTTTGTTTTCCTAATGCAAAAATCAACCTGGGGCTTCATGTGACGGGGAAGCGGATAGACGGGTATCACAATATTCAGACGGTCTTCTATCCTGTTCCGCTGTATGACGCGCTCGAAGCTGTCAGGGCCGGCGGGAACTCGTTCCGGCAAACGGGGCTGGCGCTCAAATCGCCGGACGGAGACAATCTTGTGATGAAAGCATTCGGTTTACTGTCGGAGAAATATCATGTCCCGCCCCTGGAAATACATCTGAAAAAGGCCATTCCCCCGGAGGCCGGACTGGGCGGAGGGAGTTCCGATGCAGCTTTCATGCTGAAACTGGTCAACGACTTATGCAACCTTGGCATACCGGACAGCAAACTCGAAAAACTGTCGGCATCCCTGGGCGCCGACTGTCCCTTCTTCATTCGGAACACACCGGTCATGGCCACCGGCAGGGGGAACATCTTCAAGCCGGTAAACCTGTCGCTGAAAAACTACCTGATATACGTGATACGGCCACCCGTCGCCGTTTCCACCAGAGAGGCGTATGAGGCGATTCGTCCGCGGAAACCGACATTCCCGCTCGACAGGCTGGCCTCGCTGCCGGTTGCGGAATGGAAAAACGTTCTGGTGAACGATTTCGAGCGCGGCATATTTGAGAAATATCCCGAAACCGGAGAGGTAAAGGACAGGCTGTATTCCCTCGGAGCCGAATATGCATCCATGTCAGGCTCCGGCTCCGCCGTGTTCGGGCTGTTCAAAAAAACGGTTTCGCCCGATTTCCCCAACTGCTTTGTATGGAACGGGAGGCTGGCGTAAACGCATACAGGCCGGACGCCTGGCTTCCCACGACGAAAAAGGAAGTCGAATCGCGCGGATGGGACCGTCTGGACGTGATTCTGTTCAGTGGCGATGCATACGTCGACCACCCGTCGTTCGGCGCCGCCGTCATCGGAAGAGTGCTCGAAGCCCGGGGACTGCGGGTGGCTATCGTGCCGCAGCCCGACTGGAGGGGCGATTTCCGCGATTTCACAAAACTGGGCATTCCGCGGATGTTCTTCGCGATTTCACCGGGCGCAATGGATTCGATGGTCAACCATTACACCGCAAACAAACGCCTCCGCAGCGACGACGCCTATACGCCGGGCAACCGCTCCGGCATGAGACCCGATTACCCCAGCATCGTATACGCGGAAATACTGAAAAGACTGTATCCCGACACGCCCATTGTTCTTGGCGGCATAGAGGCTTCCCTGCGGCGCCTGGCGCATTACGACTACTGGCAGGACAGGCTGCGCCCCGGTATCCTGGCCGACAGCCCGGCGGATCTGCTGATTTATGGCATGGGGGAAAAGCCCGTTACGGAGCTCGTGAAACTCCTGGAAGGGGGGACGCCTTTCCGGAACATCAAAAACCTGCCGCAAACGGCGCATATCACCGGGAACGTCGCGGACTCGCCGGACGATATCGTACTGTTCCCCTATGAGGAGTGCCTGAGAGATAAGCTGAAACAGGCAAAAAACTTCAGGGTCGTGGAAGAGGAATCGAACAAACGCCGGTGCGCCAGAATACTCCAGCGCACGAACGGCCGGACGATTGTGGTCAACCCGCCGTACGCCCCGGTCACGACAAAAGAACTCGACGCCTGGTATGATCTGCCTTATACCCGCCTGCCGCATCCGAAATATAAGGATAAGGTTATTTCCGCTTTCGACATGATAAAATTTTCGGCAACAATTCACCGGGGCTGTTTTGGCGGATGCGCCTTTTGTACCATCTCGGCGCACCAGGGCAAACAAATCGTGTCGCGCAGCAGCGAATCCATCCTGAAAGAGGTCGGACTGATAACCCAAATGCCCGGCTTCAAGGGATACATAAGCGATCTGGGCGGACCGTCCGCCAACATGTACCGGATGACGGGAAGGGATGAACGCATCTGCGCAAACTGCAAAAAACCGTCCTGCCTGTTCCCGCTCGTCTGCAGAAACCTGACAACCGACCATGCGCCCCTCCTGGAACTGTACCGCAAGTCGGAGAACGTTCCGGGGATAAAGAAAATCTGCATCGGAAGCGGCATACGCTACGACCTGCTACTGCATGAAAGTGGCGACGGGGCGTCCCGGCGCTATATCGAAACGCTGATAACAAGGCACGTCTCCGGACGGTTGAAAGTCGCGCCGGAGCATACGGAAAAAAAGGTGCTGCAGGTCATGCGCAAGCCTCCGTTCGAGATGTTCGAGAGATTCAAGAAGATATTTGACAGAATCAACTCGGAACATCACCTGAAAGAGCAGCTGATTCCCTATTTCATCTCAAGCCACCCCGGCTGCACGGAAACGGACATGGCCGAACTTGCCGTCAAAACAAAGAAAATGAATTTTCACATGGAACAGGTTCAGGATTTCACGCCAACACCCATGACGCTGGCCGCCGAAATCTACTACACCGGATTCCACCCCTATACGCTGGAAAAAATCCCGTGCGCCCGGACAAAGTCCGAAAAACTCTCCCAGCGCCGTTTTTTCTTCTGGTATCTTGCCGAATACCGCCCCCAAATCATCCGCTTTCTGCAAAAAATAAACCGCCACGACCTGGCGAAAAAACTTCTGGAATAGCGGTCAATGTATAGTGATTAATGATTAATGATTAGTGATTAGTGATTAGTTGTTATATATCAGTAGTTCGTTTACATTCTAAGGAGCAATTGGTGCATCAGCAGTTCGTTTACAAATCCCTTAAGGGATTTCGCTCGCTAAGGCGAGCAAAATATCAAGAGTTCATTGACATATTGTACATTTTAGGAATTTAAGGCAGAGACATCGGAAACTCAAAAATGTGATAAATCCGGCCGTTGTGGCTGACCACCAAA
>JAIRYY010000259.1 GCA_031267485.1 Tannerella sp. | reverse complement strand
AAGTCAACTGAAAATATAAAGAACAACTTGCAACAATGGTATCTGCAAGCAATGAAAATAAATGAATATAAGAGTGTCGTAAAAATGATACGCAAACACGAGCCGGAAGTAATCAACTATTTCAAGCACGGTTTGACTAATGCCAAAGCTGAGAATCTCAATGGTAAATTACAGCGTTTTGTTTCTGTAAACTATGGACTTAAAGACAAGGAGTTTTTCCTCTATCGTACTGCCGGATATTTTTCATAGCACCTCAAAAAAAGATTTAGCCTAAGAATTGGTTCGATAACAGAACGGTCAGAGGTACTGCGAAAGCAAAAGCCTAATTGACAATCCGTCAGTTAGGCTTTTTTGAAGTTGTTCCCGAATAAGCATTTCCGAATTATATCCCAATATATAACATAAAGCAAAGCGGCCTCAAGTGTCACCGGAAAACATTTGAGGCCGCTTTTTGCATTATGGTGAAATGCATTTATTTACAGCAGCGCAGTGGCTTCAGCTGTTTAAAGAAATCGTTTCCCTTGTTGTCGACGAGTATGAATGCCGGGAAATTCTCGACTTCTATCTTCCAGATAGCTTCCATGCCCAGTTCCGGGTATTCGAGACATTCCACGTTCTTAATGCTTTCCAGCGCCAGAATCGCTGCCGGGCCGCCTATACTGCCCAGGTAAAACCCGCCGTATTTCAGGCAGGCGTCCGTGACCTGCTGGCTGCGGTTTCCTTTGGCTATCATCACCATGCTGCCGCCTTGCGACTGGAACAGGTCTACATACGAATCCATTCGTCCGGCCGTAGTCGGTCCGAAAGAACCGGAAGCCATTCCTTTTGGCGTTTTGGCCGGGCCGGCGTAATATATCGGATGGTCTTTTACGTACTGAGGCAATCCTTCTCCCCTGTCAATGCGCTCTTTAAGCCGGGCGTGCGCGATGTCGCGGCCCACGATAATCGTTCCGCTCAGCGACAGGCGCGTGGCAACGGGATACCTGTCCAGTTCCTTCAATATTTCCGCCATCGGCCGGTTGAGGTCAATCTTCACCGCATCGCCCTCGCCGGCCTGGCGCAGTTCTTCCGGGATAAACCGTCCGGGATTGTCCTCCAGCTTCTCAATCCAGATACCGTCCTTATTGATTTTCGCCTTGATGTTGCGGTCGGCGGAACAGGATACGCCCATGCCAACCGGACAGGAGGCTCCATGGCGCGGCAGGCGGATGATGCGGATATCATGCGCGAAATGCTTACCGCCGAACTGTGCGCCCAAACCGATATTGTGCGCTTCCGCCAGCGCTTTCCTTTCGAGTTCCACATCCCGGAAAGCCTGTCCGCCATCGTTGCCTTCGACGGGCAGGTTGTCGTAATAGTGCGCCGAGGCCAGCTTTACGGTTTTAAGGTTTGTTTCGGCAGACGTCCCGCCTATCACAAACGCAATGTGATACGGAGGACAGGCCGCCGTACCCAGCGTCTTCATCTTCTCCACGAGGAACGGCAACAGCGTGTCCGGATTCAGCAGGGCCTTTGTCTCCTGAAACAGATACGTTTTATTGGCCGAGCCTCCGCCCTTGGCTATGCACAGAAATTTATATTCCGCACCCCGCGTCGCATACAGGTCAATTTGCGCCGGAAGGTTGCATCCCGTGTTTTTTTCCTCATACATTGTCAGCGGGACATTCTGCGAATAGCGCAGGTTCTCTTCCGTATAAGTCTTGAAAACACCCCTGGAAAGCGCCTCTTCGTCACTCCCTTCGGTCCATACCTGCTGCCCTTTCTTCCCGACGATGACAGCCGTCCCGGTATCCTGACAGAACGGCAGCTGTCCCTTTGCTGAAACCTCGGCGTTACGCAAAAAGGTGAGCGCCACGAACCTGTCATTTTCGCTCGCTTCCGGGTCCGATAATATGCGTGCGACCTGTTGCTGATGCTCCGTCCTGAGCAGGAACGCCACATCCCTGAATGCCGCGCCGGCCAGTTTTGTCAGTCCTTCCGCCTCTACTTTAAGAATCTCTTTCCCCTCAAAAACAGTTGTTGAAACATGTTCCCCCGTAAGCAGATAATACTCCGTCGTATCCTTCCCCAGCGGAAACGGTTCCTGATAGTTAAATTCCATAGTTATATAATGATTAGTGATTAGTGTTTAGTGATTAGTGTTTAGTGACTAGTGTTTAGTGATTAGTGACTGGTGATTGGTAGGGACGTTCCTTGCGGGCGCCCACATTGATTAATCCCTCTCCAATTACAATACATCGTTCATAATTCTCAACTCTTAATTTTTAATTCTTAATTTTTAATTAAAGAGAGCTACCAGTCTATCGGCGTCTGTCCCGTTTTTTTTAGATACTCGTTAGCTCTGCTGAAATGCCTGTTCCCAAAAAAGCCCCGGCTTGCGGAAAGTGGCGAGGGGTGAGGCGACTGCAAAACCAGGTTTGCCGTCGTATCAATCATAGCCCCCTTGCGTTGCGCATAAGACCCCCACAATATGTAAACGACATGCTTCCGCTGCGTGGCAAGACGGTTGATGACGGCGTCGGTAAAAATCTCCCATCCCCTGTTCTGATGAGAGCCGGCAGCATGAGCGCGCACCGTCAGCGTCGCATTAAGCAGCAGCACGCCCTGTCTGGCCCACCCCGTAAGGTCTCCGCTCTTCGGCTCTGGCCTGCCCAAATCCGACCGTATCTCCTTGAAAATATTGACAAGCGAGGGCGGAAAGCGCGTTCCCTCGCGTACCGAGAAACACAGCCCGTGCGCCTGTCCCGGTTCGTGGTACGGGTCCTGTCCGAGCAACACCACTTTCACCTCATCAAAAGGGCAAAGATTAAAAGCGTTGAAAATCATCGCTCCAGGCGGATACACCGTCACTTTCCCATATTCGTTCTTCACAAAATCGGTCAACTGCCCGAAATAAGGCTTCTCAAATTCATCCGCCAAACACGTCTTCCAGCCCTGTTCTATTTTTACGTCCATTTTATTAATGTAACGGTTAATTGTTTTTTTATTAGTCCCGCAAAGATAGTGCAAGTCGGGAGGAATACAAAATAAATGACGAAGAACCTTATGCTGCGGATGATAAAATACCGGTTTTACCTGACGGTTATTGTTGTTTCCGCCGGTTTCAGCCAGGGGGATGTAAAGAGGAGCCTCACAGCATCTCCTTCCCTGCCGGAAGATTTTATGTATGCGAGTATGTGGCCGTTAAATACGCGGTGTTTATTGTCGGTGTAATCGCTCATATCCCGGTTGTTGCCGGCCTCCAGGCCGAGTAATTCCGCCGGGCCTGCTATTCTGCATGTGACTTCATTGTCCGACAGCATGACCGGAATGTCATTCTCGTCGACGACCTGTATCACAACCTGGGCAAGTTCGCCCCGGCCGATTTCCTTTTCCGCCGATACGATTTTCAGTGCATAAGGCTGTCCTGACGACCGGAGCGCATACCGTGCCGTTTCCCTGCTGTCCCCGTCGAGCGCGACCACTTCGAGTTTGCCGCTTTCGTAGGGGATATCCCAGAAGATGATGCCCGTATTGCCGTCACGGTCTTTTGCGGCGCCGATGTTCTGTCCGTTAAGCGTCAGCTGCGCTTTCGCGGCGTTGGTATAGCAAACGACACGTATGGACTGCCCCTCTTCATAGTTCCAGACCGGCCAGGCATCCATCGACGGGACTTTTTCTTCATAACCGGTTCTTGCGTTTCCAGCGCCGGACTGCGACCATACATCGCCGGGACGGTTCGGGACGGCCCGGCCGGGAGTCGGGTACGTGCCCAGATACGCCATTGGACTGTCTGACCACAGCGACTGGCGAAAATATCCCCGCGGTTTCACGAATCCGCCGAAGTCAAGCAATCCCGAATAAAAACCGCGTGACGGCCACCGTCCGGACTCCCCAAGGTAATCAATGCCGGTCCACAGAAACTGTCCGAATATAAAATCTCTGTCGCTTACAGCTTTCCAGGCGGCCAGGTCGTGGCGGTTCTCGCTTCCGTAAATCACACGGTCGGGATACGTCCGGTGGTCTTCGTCGTAGCGGCTCTCCGTATAATTATAACCGGCGATGTCGAGCGCGGCGGGATATCCTGTTTCGTTGGACATGGCGACACCCGCAAGTCCTGCCGTGACCGGACGCGATTTATCGTGTTTTCTTACAACGGCGGCAAGCCGTCCGGCAATATCTCCAAGCCTCATGGCGTCGGGGGCATCTTTCTTGTAGCCGCCGAAGATGGCCTGCGTAAAACCGTCTTCGCCCTTTTTCCCGTCAAGCACGGGATGCGAATACGGGTCGTTCGGATAATCCACTTCATTACCGATACTCCATGCAAAAACCGATACATGATTCCGGTCCCTGCGCACCATGTCGGCCAGGTCTTTTTCTCCCCATTCTTCAAAGAAATCGTATGCACCCTGAAATCCCGGCGTCCCGACGTTCCATCCCTCCAGCCATTTGCGTTTGGGAAATTCCCATTCGTCGTACGCTTCGTTCATGACAAGCAGTCCGAGTTCGTCGCACAGCTCGTACAGGCAGGGCGCCTGCGGATTGTGACTTGTGCGTATCGCATTGCATCCGAGGCTTTTTAATGCAAGCAGGCGCCGTTTCCATACCTCGCGGGGAATGGCCGAACCCAAAACGCCCCCGTCGTGATGAATGCATACCCCTTTCACTTTTATCCATTTTCCGTTGAGGGCCAAACCCCTGTCCGGGTCGAAAGCGAGCGAGCGGAACCCGGTCGCGGTGACGGCTCCGTCTATTTCCTTCCCGTCTTTCAGGAGGGATGTTTTAAGCCGGTATAATGCGGGATTGACGATATCCCAGAGAGCCGGCCGGTTAACGGTCAGGGAGGCGGTGACTTTGTTCGCGTTCCCCGGTGCGACATTCAGTTTTTTACTGCTTTTGGCCACAACTTTCCCGTCCGCGGAGAGAAGTTCGTTCACAACCGTAAGATTACTGTTTCCCGGGCTGCCGTTGCTGATTTCAACTTCCACGTGCAGTATGCCCCTGTCCCTGTCCAGCTCAGGATACGCATACACTCCCCATGGACTGATGTGTACGGGATTCGCATACACAAGCCAGACGTTGCGGTATATTCCCGAACCCGTATACCAGCGCGAATCGGCCGAAAGGCTGTGGTCGACCCTCACGTCTATCGCGTTTTCTTTTCCGTATTCCACGTATGGCGTGGCATCGTACATGAACGACACGTATCCGTTCGGGCGCCGTCCCAGTGATTTTCCGTTGACGAAAACTTCACTGCGGTTATATACGCCCTCGAAATAGAGATATACTTTCCGGTCTTTTTCGGATTCAGGGATTTGCAGAGTCCTGTGATACCATCCGATTCCGCCGGGGAGATATCCGGTACAGCTTGCCAGCGTCGGACTTAACGGTTCCCGGACACTCCAGTCATGCGGTAAATCCGTCTGTGTCCAGCGGCTCCGGTCGACCGACCGGAAATCTTCCACATCGCCGGATTTAAACAGCCAGTTGTCGTTGATTTTCTGCGGCGTCCCGAAAGATACCTGTCCCGACAGCGGAACTGTCGCCAAACCAAGCAGCACGGCCATTAATGCCGCGAACATCGTTTTTTTTATTTTTTTTCTCATAGCGCCTGTATTTTTAGAGTGCAAATATGGTTATTTTTCAAATTAAACAGGTAGATAAACCGTTCAAAAATGATGGAAAATCATTCATTAATCGCTAACCGCCCGTTAACAAATCAACCGGACTGCACCACACAGCGTTTGCTGGCGGTACAGTCCGGGAAACAACAACCTAACTAATCTTTGAGCCTTTATGCGCTAAATCATGCCGCGCGAAGCCTGTGTCCATGGCGGGGAATTAGCCGCCGTGCTTCATCACTTCGTCTACGGCTTCGGATTCGAGATGTTCGCCGACTTTTCTGTCGAACGATATTTTGAAAGAATAGGCGTATCCGCAAGGCCTGTTCGCGGGGAAAGAGAGTTTCAGTCCGCCGTCGGTCTGTTCCCATTTAATCTCCCCGTCGGAGCCAAGCATGCTAACCTTTAATATTTTTGCATCGGCGATGGCATCCCTGTCCAGCGATTTTATGACAGCGCCGGCATCGTCCCAGTTCAGGACAATAGCGTAGAGGTCGTTCCCCTTCGTCGTAAAGCGGATGTCGCGCGCCGTGTAGGCGGTCGCCTCGTTGTCGGTAAAGGAGCCTTTGGTCGGTTCGGCGTCCCCCTCGCCGGACTTTTTCCAGCAGCGGGTACCGTAAATAGCCTCGCCGTTCACTTTCAGCCATTGCCCGATGGAGAGCAGAACGTCCTTCTGTTCGTCCGTAATCGTGCCGTCGGCGCGCGGGCCGATATTCAGCAGCAGATTTCCGTTTTTACTTACGATGTCAATCAGGTCGTGAACGATTTGTTCCGGCGTTTTATTCTCTTCCCCGTCCACGTAAGACCAGGACTTTTTGCCGACGGACGTATCCGTTTGCCAGGGGAAGCGCATCATCGTCCCGGACTTGCCGCGTTCAACGTCCCATACCTGCATGTTTGTCGGGTAGCCCTGTTTCGTATTGACGACCACATCCTCGCCCCAGTCGAGCGCATTGTTGTAGTAATAAGCCATGAATTTATTGAAGTAAGGCATCATGACAGGATTGTTCACCGTCCAGTCGAACCAGATGAGTTTCGGCTCGTATTTGTTTATCAGTTCATAGGTGTGCGCAAGCCATTCGCGCGCAAAGTCCTCCGTATACGCCTCCTGGTCGTAGCGGCGGCCATAGAGCGTGATACTCGCGTCCTGCACGTCCGAGGGGAATTTCATGCCTCCGTTGTAGAACCATGCGTTTTCGGCCCGGTGAGTCGACAGTCCGAAGACCAGTCCCTGTTTTTCGACGGCCGTTTTCAGCAGACCCGTGATGTCTTTGCCCGGACCCATTTTGACGGAGTTCCATTCGTTCAGTTCGCTGTCGTACATAGAGAATCCGTCGTGATGTTCCGCCACGGGAACGACATACCGCGCCCCGGCATCGCGGAAGAGTTCCGCCCACTCGTCGGCATTGAATTTTTCGGCCCTGAACATCGGGATGAAATCCTTGTAGCCAAAGTCCGTATGCGCTCCCCATGTTTCGATGTGGTGGCTGTATTCCCGGCTGTCTTTCTGATACATGTTTCGCGGGTACCACTCGCTTCCGAAGGCCGGGACGGCGTATACTCCCCAGTGTATGAAGATGCCGAACTTGGCGTCGACGAACCATTCCGGGAACCTGTAGTTCTCCACCATGTTTGCCCAGTCGGGCTGGAACGTTTCCGTCCCTTTGGGCGATGCCACCGAATCAATGTTGATGGCTACTTTACTTGTTTCCCTGCATGAAACAAATATGCCCGCAAGCAATAAAAAGTTAAAAATCTTTTTCATAAGCAACAGTTTTAAAAATTAAAAATTATATTAGTATTTCACGTGTGCATTGTATTCTCGCAATGACGCGGGAGCGATGTAGGAGCGAATAATTATTCGCCCTTGCGAAGATGTGGGTCGACTTTTTCGACCGAAGTCGATGGTTTCGACCGAGGGGGTTCATCGTTCATAGTTAAATTCCTTATTCCGACATATTTTTCAGGTACGGAAGTTCCGGCAGGTCTCCGAAGCCGTAGAAGGCGGCTGCGTTTCGTCCCAGGAACAGCGACTTTTCACCGGCGGTAAGGAGGCTGGACTTGACGACAAAATCATACGACATGCGGTATGTTATGGCCGTGATAGTGCGCGGATAGTCCGATCCCCACATTAGTTTGCCGATGCCGGCGAGTTCGATTGCCTCCCTTATAGCCCACACCGCTCCGGTGAAAGGATAAAATTCATCGTTGAAAAGCCATGTTATCCCTCCCGATTCAATCATCACGTTTTTGTTGCGTGCAAGTTTCACCTGTTCCTGCCAGTCTTTGCGCGTGACCATACCGAAATGCCCGATAGCAATTTTCAGCGCCGGACATTCCTCAATAATCTCTTTCATTTCGGGAACCTGTTCCGATCCGTCGGCCAGGTCTATCGACAGAATGGCGCCGTTCTTTTCCATGAGTTTGAGCATCCGCATGATTTCGTCGCCGGTGAGCCATATTCTACTCTTATCCATAACCAGGCGGTTTGCCGGTATTTTTATCGCCCGGAAACCCTGCTCCATCAGCTGTTCGGCGTGACGGCAACAGCCCTCCGGCTCGCGGACGTCGGCCATTCCGCAGCAGAGGAAACGTTCCGGGTATTTTTCCTGCACTTCGAGGAGGTACGCGTTTTGCAGACCGTCGATAAACTCCTGCGTGACGACGGCAGCCGAGACCTGGGCATAGTTCATGTTAGACAGGAAAATCTCCGCCGTGTTCCGTCCGTCGATAAAGAAAGGCGGGAGCATCTGGCGTATCTCGCCCATGAACAACGACTGCCCGTTTGTCAGCGTTTTTATTTCCTTTCCCTCTACGGTCGCGTCCTGCCGGAGCCAGAGGTGGGCGTGCGCATCAATAACAGGATGTATCATAAGCCGAAATGTATAAGGATTCTGAAAACATCGCCCGGGTTTGCCGCCCAGCTTTCCAGCGCCGTTTGGGCATCTTCGGGTTGGTATATCGCCGTAATCAGTTCGTCGACGGGACAGTTCCCGCGCTTCATGTATTCCATTACCGCCTCGAAATCACGCGGCATGGCATTACGCGAGCCGGAGATGTTCAGTTCCTTTTTCACGAAATACTGGGTGTCGAACGGCACCTTATCCTTCGCGTATCCTATGTAGACGACGCGACCGGTGAAGGCAGCCTCCGCGACTGCCGCCAGATAGGTTTCGGGACGTCCGACGGCTTCGACGATGGCATCCGCGCCGCGTCCGCCCGTTATCTCCAGTATCCGTTCGTGGAGCGGTTCCTTTTGCGAGTTTATCGTGTATACGGCGCCAAGTCGCCTTGCCAGCGCCATTTTCCGGTCGTCCACATCGACCGCTATCACTTTGGCGCCACGGAGGGCGGCGCGTATAATCGCACCCGCGCCTATCATGCCGCATCCGAAGACTGCGACGGTATCCACATCGGTCACTCCGGCGCGGTCGACGGCGTGAAATCCGACGCTTAAAGGTTCCACCAGTGCAAAGTCGCGCGGTGAAATGGCGTCGTCGGCTATCACTTTTTCCCACGGAACGGACAGGTATTCCGACATGGCGCCGTCGCGCTGCACGCCCAGGGTCTGGTTGAACTCGCAGGCATTCGGACGCCTGTTCCTGCATGCCGGACATTTACCGCAACTCGTGTACGGGTTCACCGTTGCGTTCATCCCGGCTTTCAGTCCGTCGGGCACATCGCCGGCAATCGATTCGATGACCGCACCTATCTCGTGACCGGGTACGATTGGAAATTTCACGAGCGGGTTCAGGCCTCTGAACGTATTGAGGTCCGAGCCGCAAAAGCCCACATATCCGATTCTCAGCAAAACGTGCCCGGCTTTCAACTCCGGTTTCTCCGTTTCGACAATCCCTGCGCTCCCTGGCGCTGTTATTTTTACAGTCTTCATATCAATTATCAATTAAAAATTAAAAGTATCCGTCATTGCGAACTGCCTTCCCTCGAAAAGGGCGACCCACAAGGGTGTGCCCCTACATTGCGACTGCTCTCCTCGTCATGACGCGGGAGCGATGTAGGGGCGAATAATTATTCGCCCATGCGAAGATGTGGGTCGACTTTTTCGACCGAAGTCGATGGTTTCGACCGAGGGGGGGGCATCGTTCATAGTTCATCGTTCATCGTTCATAGTTATATTCAGCTATTCACCCAGCTGTCGCGGTAGCCGGGTTCGAATATTTTACGCACCTCTCTCAGCAGGTCCTCATCCGGCGGCGCGGTGGCGTAGCGGATTGTTTTCAGGACATTTTCCGGATTGGTCGTGCTGAACAGG
>JAIRYY010000238.1 GCA_031267485.1 Tannerella sp. | reverse complement strand
AAGACAAAATGATCGATTCCGACATTCGAAATCCCGTCGAAAGGACGTGCGATTTCCGGACGGGCAAAGGCTGCCATGCAGATTGCTGCCAACGGGAGTACACAAGCGTACTTCAACCGTGCCCACGAATTTGAATTTTTTTGTAACATCATGGTGATACGTTTTTTAAGATTACTATGATTAAAGCTGCTGGCCATAGAATAGAGTTTCGGGCCTACGGTTTTCCTTATTAATAAAAGTTGATACTGTTTTGCATCGGCGCCTCCGTCAAGTACGTCGCGGTCGGCTTCGTATTCGTGGACGTTCTGTAGTTCGGCGTATATCAGCCATGCGGCGGGATTGTACCACTGGAAGAGCAGACATATCCCGGCGAAAAGCAAATCCGCCGTGTGACGCCGACGGATGTGCGACTGTTCGTGACGGATGATGATGTCGGCGTTTTCGTCGTGGTCTTTCCGTGAAACGACGATGCAGTTCATCCAGCTGAACGGCATGATGCGGCTGTCGGCATGCACTGCCAGGCGGATCTGTCCGTCGAGGCGCCGGCAGGCGCTTTTACGAATCAGGCGGACGATGCGGCACAGCGACCACAATGTATGCAGCATGAAGATGCCGCATCCTGCCAGATAGATCAGCAGCAAAACGGCATGTAGTCGACTGCCGCCTGACGGCGCAAAACCGTCCGGCGTTTCGGGCTGTTCGGAAAGAAACGCTTCGGCCGGCTCCGTCAGCAGCGGTTCCGTCCATCCGCCTGCAGGCACGTGCACGAAAAAGACGGCAATCAGGGGAATACACAGCGACAGCGCCATGATGGCAAGCAGCGTCGCACGATTAAGACGATGGAAAATCTCACTGCTCAGCAACGGTTTGTAGAACAGGTAGAAGACGGCCAGACACAGCGCCGATTTCAACGAAAAGGCAAAAAACGTTCCCATCATTTACTGTTTTTTGTTTCCACTTCGCGAATCAGGGTTTTCAACTCCTCGATCGAGATTTTCTCACTCCGCACGAGCGACGACACGGCATGAAGATACGAGTTATGAAAATATTTGCCGACGACGCTCCGTAACGTCCTTTCGCAGTACTGCTCCTCGCCGATAAGGGCATAGTACTGATGCGTATTGCCATACACCTTGTGGGCAAGAAAGCCCTTCTCCTCCAGCCCGCGGGCAATCGTGGAGAGCGTATTGAAATGCGGTCTCGGCTCGTCGTAGCAGACGAGTATCTCCTTGATAAACAATGCGCCCCTTTCCCAGAAAAAACGCATCAGTTCTTCTTCTTTGACAGTAAGTTTCAACATAATCGTTCGAATTTTTCCGCAAAGAACTAAATTCTTCAGTTAGTAAACTAATTTTATTAGTTAAGAAACTGTAACGAGTAGTTTTTTTCTGCCGAATCCACGAAAAATGCAAGCAACTTTTGCGTTTGGGAAGATGCGAATCGCGCGATTTTGACGCTCAAATTGCCGCTGCAACGCTTTGTTGCAATACAGTCTGCTTTCTGCCGTCAGGCGTTTTGACGGATACGAATCGCTCGGGACACTCTTCCGACAGGCAAACGCTGTAACGCCTGAAATAACCGGAGAAGAACGCATTTGGCTGATTATAATTGACATAACAACTGAACTCCGTGACTTTTCCGACCTTGACCTTAATATGTTCCCGGAACACTTATCCGATGAAAATAAAAACTTATTAAACTATTAAATTTCAAATATTTGGCAGAAGTGGCTTAAAAGGAACTCCCGAAAGTTGAATTAATAATTCATAACGCCGCGAAAATAATTGCGCAAACACTTTGATGGTTGTAAAAATACAACTATCTTTGTGATGTCAATTAAAAACAGTAGCTCTATGAAAATGTGGAAAGTTATCGAATTAATCAGGCACATCGAATCGGATGGCTGGTATTTGAAGCGAACGAAGGGTGACCACCGACAATTCGGACACCCGGAAAAAAAAGGAATCGTTACGGTTCCCGGTAAATTAAGTGATGATTTGGCTTCCGGCACAGCCAAACATATTTTAAAACAGGCAGGGCTTTTATAGTAGGCCCTGCTACAAAAAAAATGACGTATGGAAAAAATATTGGTAAATGTAGGAATGACCGAAAACAACTATTCGGCACATGTGATTATGGGAGACGGTATTGCAGTTGCTACCGGCAAAACGTTTGAGGAACTTAAACGGCAAATGGAAGAAGCCGTCGCATTTCATCTCGAAGGCATGAATGAAGATGGAGACGAAATCCCCGCGGAGTTTCAATCCGGGTATACGCTTGTTTACCGCTTTAACCCCGAAAATCTGTTGCAGCATTATAACGGCATCTTTACCAATGCCGCCCTGGAACGGCTTACGGGCATCAACCAGCGTCAACTTCAGCGATATGCTTCCGGCGCCAGCAAACCGCGCAGGGAACAGTCGCAAAAGATTGAATCCGCTCTCCATCACCTTGGCAAAGAACTATTGGCTGTAGAACTGTAAGTTTTTGATTGACACCTTTAAACTTTGCAGCCGGCCCCGCCCCGCGCGGGCGGGGCCTTTTATCGAAACGCATCATGAAAAAATTAAAAGTAGTAGTATGTTTTTTCCTGTAAATTTTTGCATTACATTCGGCTTCCTCCTGAAAGTCTACTGGCAACATCTTCTTGACGCCGTCCGCAAGCCCCGATAACCCAAACGTACGCCGTAAAAACTTAATAATTCATAACGCCGCGAAAATAATTGTCGGAATAGACAAATAATATACAAATGTCTATTATCTTTGCGGTGTAATTAAAAACAAACGAGATGTACGAAAATGTAAGTAAAGAAGAACTGGAGGCCCTGCTGGAGCACACCAGACGTGAGTTGAAAATATACTCGCTGTATTATGAGAAATTGAAGGTAGATAGAGACTATTACGACAGGCAGGTAAACCTCCTTCTGGACGATATTCGAGATCTTCAAAAAGAACTGAAAAAAAGAAAGTAATAACATTCCCCGCCCGGCATCGGGCGGGGATTAAAAACAACAGTATGGAAACAAAAGAATTTCAAGAATTTATCAGACGGTTTCAATCTGCCGGTCTCGACGAATTGGAACAGTTGCTCGACAAAGTGGATGATTTGACGGACGAACAGCAAACGCAGTTCCGGACATTACTCGGCACCCGTGCCGGCGATGCGCTTGCACGCGCTAAAGATGCCGTCGCTCATGTAAAACTCATACTTAAAATAGCCCCTATCACCGACTATGTATCCGTCGCCTACCTGTCGAAGCGTTTTTTTGGAAAATCCCGTTCATGGTTACACAACCGCCTGCGAGGCAATAAAAACAACGGAAAGCCCGATACCCTTTCGGACGACGAGATAAACACCCTGCAAAAAGCGCTCTTCACCATTTCGGACGAAATAAAAACGGCAGCCTTACATCTATCGTGACGTTTGTTTTAATTACAAAAATCCGGCATTGCTGCCATGCCGGTATCCCGGCGTCTTATAGACGTCGGGACTTTTTTATTCCATTTTGCCCGAACCCCTTTGCCATCAAAAAACTTTCCCCATCTTTGCATC
>JAIRYY010000233.1 GCA_031267485.1 Tannerella sp. | reverse complement strand
AGAGGTACACAGTGGCAAATCCCCACGGCGGCAACTCAAGAGCTGAGCACGTCATTCGCGGCTTACGACGGAAAGTTTCAGATTGCCATCGACCCGGCCACGCGCACGCCGGCTGCCGTGCAGGACAAAAACGATGCGAAAAAAACTTTTACCGGCGACGCGCGCGACTATTGCAGGGGTTTCCTGCTGTACAACAAGCTGGTGACAAACGCCGACCGCGACCTGCTCCGCCTGCCCATCCCGGACAGACACCCCACGCCCGTCCCGCCGCCGAAAAGCCCACCCGAAGGCCGGGTGGACACGTCCGTCCGTCAGCGTCACACGCTCCACGCTGTCGACACGCTGGAAGTGCGGCCGCGCGGCGGACTGCCCGACGGCGTCGCCGCTTTCGAGACGTGGCGCTTCGTGGGCGAGGCCATGCCGACCGGCGAAAGCGCATTCGCATACGTCGCCACTTCGACCGTCACGCGCCTCGTCGTCGACTACGCGCTCGCCGAATCGGGCAAAACCGTCTGGTACCGTTTCCGCTGGGTCAACGCCCGCAATCAGCCCGGACCCTGGAGCGAAATTATCTACGCCGTCATCCCGTAAAAACATCCGGTCAGACACTCGCCGCGCATCGCATTTCGCCGCCGCCGTGCAGAAACGCAACGAAGCGGCGCGGGCTGCAGCGCCGGCGGGACTGACATTAAAGTAACAGAATAAAGGAATTATGACCGGAACCATACGCTGGAAAAAAAACTTAAACGGGGAAGCCCGGTCCGGCAATTCCCGCTTCTTAACGCAACGAACCGAAGCAATCCCTGCGCCGTATACCGGAAAGACGGCAAATATAAAGCGACCGTTACCGTTCCTCTTATGCCGTCCATATCAGTCAAAAGGAATTTTCAAGCAGCGGCGCCGGGAAAATGTTCCGTCGAATTATACAATTTTAATGGCGATTTTCGTAAAAAGACAGGATGATATGCTAATTTTGCGCCGTTAAAATTCAATGATAATGAGAGAACTTTTTGAATTTCTGAGAGAATTGCGCGAGAATAACAACCGCGAATGGTTTCATGAGAACAAACCGCGTTATGACGTCCTGCATAAAAATCACGTGGCGGCAGTGCAGCAACTGATAGAACGGATTGCTGCGTTTGATCCCGAAATAGCCGGACTGGACGCGAAAAACTGTATCTACAGAATTTATCGGGATATTCGTTTCTCGCCGGACAAGACGCCCTACAAGACGCACTTCGGCGCGTACATGACCGGGTTCGGCGGACGGACAAGCCCGTACGGCGGCTATTACCTGCATCTGGAGCCGGACAGCTCGTTCGTGTCGGGCGGCGTGTGGTGCCCCTCGCCGGCGATGCTGAAAAAACTCCGGCACGATATTTATGACAGCATGGACGAATTTACCGCCATACTTGAAAACGGGAAGTTCAAAAAAGTTTACGGCCAGCTGGAGGGCGAAACGCTGCGACGCCTGCCGGACGGTTTTCCCGCGGATACCCCGCATGGAGACATCCTGAAACACAAATATTTCGTCGTTTCCTCGGAGAAACCCGAGGCGTTTTTCCAGTCGGAGGACTGGCTGGACAGGGCGGCGGAAGATTTCAGGACGCTGTATCCCTTCAATAAATTCCTCAACTATACAATCGGTGAATTTTTCGGCAAGATATGACCCGTTATCCGGCAAAAAGAGGCATTTTCCTGTGTCACAGAGCGATGATTTGGCTGTACCGGACGGTTTTTTGCCGTGGCGGATACGGCGTACATTCGCCGTTTGCGTTCGATTTGATTACGAATGTGATTGAGGAAAAGCGCCCGTTCTACTGCTACGAAATGCTGGATAACATGCGGTTGCAGTTGCGGCGGGAAAGCCGCTGTCTCAGGTGTGGGGACAGGGAGCTGACCGCAAAACAGGCTTTGCGCCGCCTCTGTTTCTCCGCGCAGGGATACCGGTTGCTGTTCCGGCTGGCCAACCGTTTCCATCCCGGGAAAATACTGGCCGTAGGCAGCGGAATGGGTTTGACCCCGCTTTCCGTTACCGCCTGCTCGACGGATGCCGGCTGCGTCGTTTTCGAACCCGAACCGTCCGTGGCGGTTATTGCCCGCAATCTGATTAAAAAATATGCCCGTTCCTCGATTGGCGTTCATGTCGGTATGCCGGGCGAACCGGAGCCGCCGGACTTGAACCGCTTCGATTTTATCGTATGGGGAACGTCCGGCGCGGAGCGCGGCGCCGGTTTTGCTGCGGACTTCTCGCCGGAAGCGTTTGAAAAACTGCTCCGCTATGCGGCGGACGAAAGCGTCATGATTATTTCCGGGATAAACGGCTCCCGCGCCGCCAAAAAGACGTGGAAGGGAATATGCGCCCATCCCGGAGTTTCCGTGACGATGGACCTTTATTCGCTGGGCATCGTCTTTTTCTCTCCAAAACTTAACCGCAAAACCTATAAGTGTATTCCCCTGTGACGGGCGTCTCCGCCGGATGTCTTTCCGCGACGCCGAAATTTTCCATTACGAAGACAGCGACAAAAGCCGTATGGAAGAAACCGCAGTACGCATCCTCTCCAACTGCGACGTCGAAATAACCTGCGGCAATCGGACTGCATGACTTTCCTGCGGTAACCGGTACGTTAAAAATAGACAAATTATTTTGCGCGGCCCGCCTTTTGTATTATTTTTGCAAACTTTCGGATTTTGAAAATGGTTGGTATCATGTACAAAAAAGTTATTATTTTCATTTTGCTTGCACTGGGAATGTTTACGGTTCGGGCCGGCGGGGCGGCGGATAAAAAACGTCCCAACGTAGTTTTCATCTATGCCAGCGACCTGGGTAAGGGGTTGCTGTCCGCCTACGGGCAGAAACATTTCACGACCCCCAATATGGATGCCCTTGTCCGCGACGGCGTAAGTTTCGGTTATGCATTCGGAGGTTCCGCTCCGGCGTACGCGCGCGCCTCCTTACTGACGGGATACCGCGACTGCGACAAAAACAAATGGCGCATATCGAGAGGCGGCGTATACATCAAGGGGGATACCACGGATATTCACGAGCAGGAGGATTTTATCAACGGCAACAGCATCCTGCTGCCTGAAAACGACCTGTACCTGCCTCAGGTTTTCAGAAAAGCCGGATATGTGACGGCGCAAACCGGTATGCTGGGACTGGGCAACACGTCGACGCGACGGCTGATGTTTCTCTACGGATGGGATTATTTCTACGGAGACCTCGACTATATGCGCAGCCAGGGGTTTTATCCCGCGTTTCTTTTCGAGAACGAACGGATTAACATGATAGAGGGCAACACGCGCGCGGATGGCGGCAGGGGGTATGTCCACGAAACGGAGAATGAAGTAACGTTCGGCGACCGGTGGAACATGGACGGGAAAAAAGTCTATTCGCCTGACCTGATTATTGAGAAAACGCTTGAGTTCATGCGGGAATTTAAAGACATGCCGTTTTTCCTCATGTACTCCGCACCGCTGCCCGGACCGCCATCCGTACGGGCGATACACCCGGAAGTGGCCGGCAACGGGGAACTGACGCAAATAGAAAAGGAATATGCCTCGATGGTGAAGCTGCTGGACGATCATGTCGGCGTCATCCTGTCGGAACTGCGCAGTCTCGGACTGGAAGAAAACACGATGGTCGTGCTCGCTTCCGACAACGGACACGACATCTGTTATTTGCAGGAAAACCGCATCGAACGGCCTTTCCGCAACACGAAAACAGGCGAGGTCTTCGACAATTCATACAGCAAATACTACAGCGACAGGGCCGGAGACGTGTTTAACGGAAACATGGGAATGGCCGGCCTCAAAAGAAGCAACCTCAACGGAGGCATCAATATCCCGCTGGTATTCTACCGGAAAGGAGCGCTGAAGCCCCGTGTCTGCGAAGACGTCGTTTCCGGTTATGACATTCTTCCCACAATGGCGGATTTGCTGGGGATAAAACTGGAGACGGAGAAAGACGGAATCTCTATCCTGCCGGCGTTGACGAAAGGGCGCAAGCTGCCTAAAAACCGCCTTGTGACGGTCAGCTCGGACGACGGGCCGGCTATAATCGTAAACGACGGCTGGAAACTGAGGTTCCTCAATAACCGGAAAAAATACGAACTGTACAATATCAGAAAGGATCCTGAAGAGAAATACGACGTCATACTCCGCTTTCCCGACAAGGCGGAAGAATTGAAAGCGCGTTTAACGGAACAGTGCAACGGCAATATCGAAAACGGAATTATTTACTGAACAATCCATACGTCATTACAAAAACTATACTTCACGCGGCATGGTTATGTGCATTGCTTTCATCGTAATTGCGTTCTTCCTCCCCGTCGTCATTGCGAGACCCCACCCCAGCTTCGCCGGGGAAAAAAGGGAAAAGACGAAAAAAAACGGTTCGTTAATATACTGATAATAAGTGGCTCTATTTTTCGTCATTGCGAGGGCGCAGCCCGAAGCAATCCAGGCGCAGGCGACGACCCGGATTGCTTCACTGCGTTCGCAATGACGGAGAAAATACAATGCACAGAAATATCCCGCGCGAAGTATAAATATGTTTATGCGGCGCTTAAGTCCTAATTGCAGAGTTCTCGGATGCTGAAGCCTGTCATCATTGTTCGGCGTGATATGATTTTCTATTTCAATTTTTCTTTAGCTTCGTCTGTCAGGTAATAACCGCCTGTCTTAGGAATGCCCCTAAATTCCACAATTTCTTTTTTTCGTAATATTTGGAGATAACGTTCTGTCGTGCGGGGACTTCTATTAATACGTGCAGCGATTTCGGAAGCATTCAATCCAGATACATTTAATAACGTGAAGTAAATAATATATAATGGTTATAAGCAAAATAGAGTACACGATTTGTCCCGCGGGGGACAATATGCCGGCAGAAAAATTTTTGGATACATTTAAGCTCCGTGCCGTCAGG
>JAIRYY010000212.1 GCA_031267485.1 Tannerella sp. | reverse complement strand
ATATGCCGGATCGAGCATACCCGCCACCGTTGTTTTGTGAACTTTATATGCAATATGGTCTCCGCCCTTATTGCATACAATTTTCTACCTGAAAAACCTTCTCTCAATCTTGATATCTTTGATTCCTATGGCTTAAATAAGATTTCTTAGGTCGAACTCACGTTGATTTAAGGTTTAATTGCCCGAATTACCAGGTAGTATTGCGCCATTACCAGGCAGTAATTCTCCGTTTCCCAATGGAAAATTCGTTCATCGTTCCGAAAGGTTTTGGTGCGGTTGCCTTGAAGATTTTTCGCCGCATTTGTGAAAACGGAGTTTTTCGCGTAAGTTTGCAGCATAAAAAAAAACAGATGTTCCCCGACGAATTTATCATACGAACGAAAGGCCTGCTGCGCGACGAATACGAAGCGCTGGAATCGGCGCTGGAATCGCAGCCGCCGGTAAGTTTCCGGATTAATCCGCATAAATTTCCCGCCTGTTTGCCGCACGACCCGCTGTATCCGGCCGGCAACGCGCCCGCCGGACATGAAAAAGTCCCCTGGTGCGAAACGGGCTATTACCTGCCGCAGCGGCCGTCGTTCACGTCCGACCCGCTGTTTCATGCCGGCGCATACTACGTCCAGGAAGCCTCGTCCATGTTTCTCGAACAGGTACTCGCCGGCGTCGTTGCCGACGCGGAATCCTCCCGGAAACGGCTGATGGCGCTCGACCTCTGCGCCGCCCCCGGAGGCAAATCGACGCATCTCCTGTCGCTTCTCCCCAGGGGCAGCCTGCTCGTCAGCAACGAAGTCATACGGAGCCGCAGCGCGATTCTCGCCGAAAACATGACGAAATGGGGCTGGGCCGGCCATATTACGACAAGTAATGACCCGAAAGATTTCGGAAAACTGAAACACGCGTTTGACATCATACTGGCCGACCTGCCCTGTTCCGGCGAGGGCATGTTCCGCAAAGACCCGGCCGGCCGCAGCGAATGGAGCGTCAACGGCGTAAAACTGTGCGCCTCGCGCCAGCGGCGAATCGTCCGCGACGCGTGGGACGCCCTCAAGCCCGGAGGCCTGCTGATATACAGCACATGCACGTTCAATACGGAGGAAAACGAAGACAACGTATACGCCCTGGCGCTGGAAACGGGAGCCGAAATCGTCCCCGTCGCCGTAAAACCGGAGTGGAACATCGCGGGCGCGCTGCGGCACGGCATACCCGCATGCCGGTTCTTCCCCCACCGCACCCGCGGGGAAGGATTCTTCATCGCCGCGATGCGAAAAAACGATTCGGAGGAGACGGCGAACGGCAGGCGGCCGCCGCGTCACGCACAGCGCGGCGGCCCGACGGCAACCGTACCCGCGGAAATAAAAAACATGCTGTCGAACCCGGACAGATTCCGCTTCTTCACCGGCGAAAGCTTCGCATCCGGCAACGCCGGCGGAGGCTTCGCGTCCGGCAATGCGGCTGTCGGCCATCCGTCTGCCGGCTGCGTATACGCCCTGCCCGAAGACGTTCACGCCGGCATCCGCGCTGTCCGGGCCGAAACGCTGAACATCATTTCCGCGGGCGTACTCCTGGGGCGATTCAGGGGAAAAGACTTCGCGCCGTCCGCATCGCTGGCGTTAAGCGCGGAAATAAACCGCGCGTCATTCCCGTCCGTCGAACTGTCCTGCGAAAACGCCATGCGATACCTGCAACGGGAAACCGTCGCATTGCCGGGAAACACACCCGGAGGATACATCCTCGCGACCTGCAAAAACACGCCGCTCGGATTCATGAAAAACATCGGAAACCGCGCGAACAACCTCTATCCCCCGGAATGGCGCGTCAGAAGGAAGATTGTTTGATAAAGTCGTAAATAGCCTGCTGTGCGCGCACCGGCGGACGGCCGTCATGCTTGAAAACATTGCGGAGGTTCCCGTCAAGCGTACAGGCCTTGACATTGTCCCGCAGCTGTATCTTCAGAATATCCGTTATCTCCCGCTTTATCTTCGGACACAGGACGGGGAAGGCCGATTCTATCCGTCGATTCAGGTTCCGGCGCATCCAGTCGGCCGAAGTAAGGAAGAGGTCTTCCGCGCCGTCGTTGTAAAAATACCAGACGCGCGAATGTTCGAGAAACATGTCCACGATACGCGTGATGCGTATGTTCCGGCTGTACGGCTGGCCGGGCACGAGACAGCATATCCCCCGCACGATAAGGTCCGTTTCGACGCCGCACTCCGAGGCATGATACAGCGCATCGACCATCTGCTTGTCGTGAAGCCCGTTCATCTTCAGTACGATATAAGCGCGGCGACCCGCCTTCGCGTGCTCGGCCTCCCGTTCTATCATGCGCATGATTTCCTGCGTCATGTTGATGCGGGCTACCAGAAGATGCCGGAAGACGGGCGTTCCCTCGCGGCGTTCCAGTACGGAAAACAGGCTGTTCACGTCCGCTATCAAACCCCCGTGACAAGTCAGGAGAGCCATGTCGGAATAAATGCGGGCCGTTTTCTCGTTGAAGTTTCCGGTACTGAGATAGGCGAAATCCGCGCGGTCGCCCCGGCGCAGTATGACGGCCACCTTGGCGTGCACCTTCAGTCCGGGAATGCTGTAAATAATCCTGATCCCCGCCTGCTCCATGCGTTCGGCGGCGCTCACGTTATTCTCCTCGTCGAAACGGGCTTTCAGCTCCACGAAAACCGTCACTTTCTTCGCATTCCGGGCAGCGCTTATCAGCGAGTTTATCACGGCGGAATTTTCAGCCACGCGGTACTGGGTGATTTTTATTTCCTCCACGTCCGGGTCGAACGCCGCTTCCATCAGAAACCGCAGCAGGTAATCAAACGACTGGTAGGGAAAATGAAGCAGCACGTCCCGCTGCTCCACCGCCCGGAAGATTGACCCCGTCCGGTCGAGATACGGCACGCGCATCGGCGGCAGCGCCTTCTGTTCCAGCTCCGCGCCGACAGGATTGGGCAGCCGGACCAAATCCTGAAGATTCATGTAACGTCCGCCGACAATCAGGTCGTCCGGCGCTATGCCAAACGATTCGCAGATATACGCCAGCATCTCCGCCGGCATCGCACGGTCGTGCATGAAACGGCTCAGCGCGCCAATCTTGCGTTTGCCGACTTTCGTCTTTATCTCGTTCACGATCGCCTTCGAGCCGCCCGCCTCCCGGTCGTCGATATAAATATCCGCGTCGCGCGAAATCTTTATGCTGTAACACCCCTCCACGTCATATCCCGGAAAAATCACGGGCAGATTCGCCCGGATCACGTCGTCGATAAACATATAGTAAAACATCCCGTCATGCGGAGGCAGGGAAATAATGCGGGGCGCCTTCAGGAACGGTATCTTGATAAGCACGTAATAAGGCTCGCCGGAAACCTTGTGGCTCATCTTGACGATAAGATACAGGCGGCGGTCGCGGATAAACGTCCGGACGCCCTGCTGTATCGTCACGGGAGAAAGGAAGGGGAAGACCTCTTCGTTGAAGTAATTACGGACAAACTCGCGGTGAAAATCTTCCGGCCGGCCGTCCTGATACAGGCAAATCCGCTGCCGCCGCAACTCCGGCAGGATTCCCTCGCTGAAAATACGGTAAAAATCCTGCTGCTGGCGGTTCACCTCGCGCGTAATATTCTCAAGGCTTTCTTCGGACGTCTCCGCGCTCTCGTCCGTATAATTTTTCTTCATGATGTCGCCCCGGTGTTCCGACACGCGGATTTCATAAAACTCTTCCAGGTTGGAAGCATAGATAGACAGAAACCGTATACGCTCATAGACGGGAAGATGCGAATCATCAGCCTCCATAAGCACTCTGTAATTAAACGACAGCCAGCTGACGTCGCGCTTAAAATATTTATACATGTTTTCATCCATACGTCGCAAAGGTATGTAAAAAAGTCCGAACGGCGCTCATCGTCTACTCCTCATTTCAGGTTCAATTCCCTCAACAGCATCTCATAAATTTTTGATAAAGGATAGACCGTCATCGCAATCCGCCATTGTTCCGGCAAACTATATACAAATCATGCGCCGCCCAAAAGGGGTTGTCGGTATGCAATGCCCACCAGTGCTTAAAAAGGAAGTCTATTCCGCCATATTTTTTCAAATAGCGGTAGGCCTCCTGCCTGTCCATCTTGTATGCGCGGGCAAAGTATGGGATTATGAATGTAATAAAGCTCATTCTGTCACCCGCCTCCTCATCCGGTTTCTTCTTTTGTAATGCTGTTTCCATTTTGTAATCATTATGTTAATTCTGTCGCAAAGGTAAAAAACAAATTACTCCCGTCAAAATATATACTTATCCTTTTCGTCAACCCACGCCGCCGGCGGCGAAAAAAATCAAGGCTGTCTCAAAAGCTGAATCCCGTCGTCATTGCGAGATCCCACCCCGGTGCTGCCGGAAAAAAAAGGGGGATGACGGGGAGTATGAGAATGAAAACAGAGTGATAAAGTTCCGCTCCATATGTGGTAAAAAAAGGGAAAGGATGTATCTTTGCGAAAAAAAAACGCAACAGAATCCAAACCCGAAACAACCATTGGTACCGAAAAAGTCCGATTGCGAGAATGGGTATTACAGCCTGGAGCAAAAAAGGTTATCGGAGTCACTGTCCGTCAGGACAGGCTACCATCATTGTAAGCTTGCACCGTTGAACGACTGTAAATTCTG
>JAIRYY010000210.1 GCA_031267485.1 Tannerella sp. | reverse complement strand
GGGCGTTAATTAATTCAAAATATGAGATGTTTTTTTTGTTAATCGAGAGCATTTTATTTATTTTTTTAATCCGTATCCACTGTTTAATTTAACCGTGTATAAATATCGGCGGCAAAAATAGTATGTTTTTTTGAAATCTACAACAAAAAGAAAAAAAATCACCGGATAATTTTTCAATTTATGAATTACGCCGGCGCGGTCATGCAGACCGTGCCGGCGGGGAATGGTTATTTTTTTCGGACAGCGCCCTGACAGTTGTCCGGCTATTCAAGGGGGGGCGTTCGCCGGTCAGCTCACTTTTATAATCTGAATCCGGTCGATGTTTGAGTCGTTGAGGAACGTTTCCATGTGGCGTTTTTTCTTTTCTTCGAGGATTTCGTTTATCGCGATGAGGATGCCCGTTTCTTCCACTTCTCCAAATTCACGGTTGATAGCGGTTCCGAACATGCGCATTTTGGGCGAGAGGCTCATGTAGGCATTCACCAGCGGCGGCACGTTGATGCCGAGTTTGCGCACTTCCCGGTTCAGGATGCGATAGTCATCCTTGAAATTGTTTTTGTTGAACAGTTTCGACAGTTTTTCCCCGTCGGAATGGGTTTCCAGCGGGTGTATCGGCGCGACGAGGCGGTCGTTGTCGGGGAAATGCCGCTGGAGGAAGTACAGAATCATGTCGCGCGCCTGCGTGTCGTAGGTGTTGTACATGGTCACTTTCCCGTAGAAATATTTCAGCGACGGGTCGATGACGGGCAGCGCGCCAAGTCCGTCCCACAGATTGTCGAGGATAAAAATGCCCTTCGTGCGTCCGAGGGAGGCCTGGTAGCCGAGTGAAACGAAAGAGCGTCCCAGTTCCACGGTATACGGCAGGTAGTTTGTCAGGAAATTTTCGGAAAAGTTGAACAGGTGCGCGGTGGCAAGCACGGGCTTCCCCTGTTTGTCGAACCGGACGTCCGAGCCGCATAAAAAGCGGTAGCCTCCCAGTATTTCCTCATCCCGCGGGCTCCAGACGATAAGCTGCCGGTAAGCGCCGTCCATCGTGTCAAATTCGTCGATGTCGCACGACAGCCCCGTGCCCCCGCCGTAGTAGCGGAACGCAATCTCGCGCAGGCGGCCTATCTCCAGCATGGTATGCGGCGAATCCTGCGACGTGATGACGTAAATTTCATTGTCGGATTTGTTGGTGCTTCTGAGTTTTTTGTCCGGCGTAAGCTCGGACTTGATAATCTCCTTGTCTATCGGATCAATTATGTTCTGCATCATATTCTGTCTAAATTTCTGCGAGTTTGTATACTTCTTCCTGCATCCATTCCGCCCATTCAACCGGTCGTTTGCCGGAGTTGAACGTTTGCCACGGTACCGGCCTGCCGATATGGATATCAAATATTTTATTCCTGTTTTTAAACAATTCGTCCGGCAAATATAGCATTTCCAGATTTATTTTCAGGCCCAACAGCTTTCTTAAATTTGCCAGGCGGTAAAAAAAGTTCGAATTGCGTCCCCCGAAATAGATGGGAACGACGTCCCGTTTGTGTTCCACGGCCTTTTGGATAAATGATTTCCGCCATTTCGGGTCTCTGATCGTCCGTCCGTGTTTCCGCGAGCACAATCCTGCCGGGAACGTGATAATCTGATTGTCCGACCGGTAAGCCTCCTCCGTTTTCCCGGCCGTTTCCCGGCTTTGCGCCCCGAGCTTGTTGACGGGCACGAAGATGGAGCGCAGGTTGGGTATGGCAAGCAGCAGGTCGTTCACGAGATAGCGGACTTTCCCGTCGTATCGCCGTCCGAGCAGGTACGACAGGCAGATGCCGTCAAATCCGCCGAGCGGGTGATTGGAGACGAAGATGTACCGTCCGTCGCCGGGAGGAAGATTTTCTTCGTGACGGACATTCAGCCGGACTTTGAAATAATCCGTGACCAGCGCCTCCATGAAATCGACGCCCTGCAAATCCCGGTAATCCCGCAGAATCCCGTTGAGTTCGTCCTGATGAATGATGCGAATGAGGTAGTTCACGACAAACCCCGGTATTCTGTTCGCCCTGTCTTTCAGCTTCATTCCTAATATCTGCCTTACATCTATACGTGTGTCCATATTGAAAATGCATTTTTCGGATGCGCAAAAATAGTAATAATTTATTTAAAAACATCTGTTTTATTGCAAAACCGGAGCAGCCGCATCAAAATGAGCCATAAATTCCGCGCGGAAGGGACGGGCGGCGGAGATTATTCAAGCATAACTTTCCGAACCCGGCCCGAACTGCCTCTTACTGCCGGCAGATACTTATACTGAGCTCAGCATGGTTTTGTGCATTGCTATTCATCGCAGTCACCCTCCCCGTCACCAGCGAGGAACGAAGCAATCCGGGTCGTCGCCTGTGCCCGGATTGCTTCGTTCGTCGCTGGTGACGGGAGAAATACAATGCACAAAAATATCCCGCGTGAAGTATGATTATCGCGCCCGTCCCATTTCTTCTTCAATACCGACGCTGCGGTTGCGTGCGCCGCGGATCTGTTGCGAGCCGAAACTGTATCGCACGGTAAGCATTACTCGACGCAGGCTCATTCCCTGTTTGACGGTTTGATTGATATTTCCGATTTTCATTTTCCCGCTGACGTTATCCATTGTACTGAATATATCGTTAGCTGAAAGTGACAGGCTCAGCCGGTTATCCGGAAAGGTCTTTTCTATCCGGGCATCCACTCCCCAAATATCATCAAGCTGCACGATTCCATCATAGGTGGGCTTAAACCACATCATCTGCATGTTCGCCCTGAATGACGGCGAAAAAGAGATGTATATACGCCTGCCCATCTTTCTCTAACAAATAATCGGAATTAACCAACACGTGGGTGTTAATTAAATCAAAACGGGGAATAATTTTTTCGACAAAATAATTCATTTTATCTGTTATTTGTTTTTCAATTTTCGTCCGCACCAAATAAACACCGCGCGGAATAGCGGCGGCAAATGTAACGCGTTTTTTTAAACCGGCAAAACAAAAGGCGAAAAAAATCGTGACTGTTGTTTTTTTTAACAGTCGGCGCCGGGAGAATTGGCGGGTTGAAAAAAATGGGGTGTTGAAAACTTTTTTTCATATTTCCGTTTTCAAATTGCGGAAAATGTGTAATTTTACCCGGCTAATCAGGTAATTACACATTTTTTACGATGTCAAGCAGTTGATAATGACCGAAAAAGAACTGAAATATCATATTCCCGCCCTGTTCGGGGAAAGCATCGGGGGGTTGAATGTAAAACCCTCGGGATGTTACGTTGACGCCACGTTTGGAGGCGGGGGACATTCGTGCGGGATTCTGGAGAAACTGGGGGCGGGCGGCCGCCTGTACGGTTTTGACCAGGATGCCGATGCCGAAAGAAACATCCCGGACGACGGACGGTTTACGTTCGTCCGCAGCAATTTCCGCTACCTGTCGAACTTCATGCGCTATTACGGAGAACGGGAGATTGACGGCCTTATCGCAGACCTGGGCGTGTCGTCGCACCATCTTGACGACGAAAGCCGCGGGTTTTCATTCCGTTTCGACGGAGCGCTCGACATGCGGATGAACAGCCGCGGCGGACAGACGGCGGCCGACGTGCTGAACAGTTATCCGGAGGAACGGCTGGCGGACGTGTTTTACCTGTACGGCGAGCTGCGGAACTCGCGCCGGATTGCGCGCGCAGTCGTGGAGGCGAGGAACCGGAAACCTCTGCTGACAACCGCCGCCCTGCTGGCGGTACTGACGCCTTTTGCCGGACGGGAGAAGACCAGGAAATTTCTGGCACAGGTCTTTCAGTCTCTGCGCATCGAGGTGAACGGGGAAATGCAGGCTTTGCGCGAACTGCTGCTGCAGTCGCCCGGCCTGCTCGCGCCGGGCGGACGGCTGGTCGTGATAACGTATCACTCGCTGGAAGACCGGCTGGTAAAAAATTTCATGAAAACCGGGAATTTCGACGGGCTGTCCGTCCGGGATTTCTACGGGAATATGCACTCGCCCCTGCGCATGACGGGTAAGGCCGTAATGCCCTCGGAGGGGGAGACAGGGGACAATCCCCGCGCAAGGAGCGCCAAACTGCGGATAGCGGAGAAGCGCCGGGCGGAGGAGGAAATGTAAATGTAAACAGACCGTTGTATATGGAAAGAACAAAAAAGAAAAAGCGCAATGCCGTGATTTATATCCTGGGCGGAGGTATACTGAACGGGGATTTGGTGGTCAGGCACACGCGGATGATTGTGCTCGTCGTGTTCCTGTTTTTATTCTATATAAGTAACCGCTATTCCTGCATAATAAAGCTCCGCGAGATTGACCATCTTCAGGAACAGCTGAAAGAGACGAAGTTCGAGGCGCTGTCCACCTCCGCCCGGCTGACAGGCAACACCCGTCCGTCGCAGGTGGAGGAACTTGTCAAACGGCAGGGTCTTGGGCTTGAAAGGGCGAAAACGCCTCCGTACAAACTGCATAAATAAGGAAGAACCATTATGTCATCGAAAGAAACAGCGCCGGAAAAGGCCGCGGGGAAAGCGAACGGGAAGGACGGGAAGGACGGAAGCATCCTTGTCCGTTACTTCTTTATTCTCGTTCTCCTGAGCATGGTGGCGGTTGCCATCCTGATTTCGGCTTTCAGGATAGGCCTTGTGGAGAAAAAGGAATGGCTGAAAGTTGCCGAGGGGATGAAGAAGCCGGACCTCCTCGTCAGTCCCGTACGCGGGAACATCTATTCGGACGATGACCGGCTTATGGCCACAAGCGCACCCCAATATTATATGTATATGGATTTCGGGGCGGAAGGCTTTGCGCTGGATTCCTTTCAACATTCCAAACATAACAATGTGGATTCGCTGGCGCATTACCTTTCCCGGAAGTTGAGGAACCGCACGCCCGCGGGATATAAGGCGCACCTGCTGAAAGGCCTTAAATCGAAGAAGCGCCAGTACCCGGTGTATGAGGGGCGCGTGTCGTACGCCGACCTGAAAGAGATAAAGACATACCCTTTTCTCCGTTTTCACCGGAACCGCAGCGGGTTTTACACGCGCGAGCTGATGATGCGCCAGAAGCCGTTCGACATGCTCGCCTCGCGTACAATAGGAGATATTTACAATGAGGTCGATTTGCCCGGCATCACGAAAGGGAAGAACGGGCTGGAGCTGCAGTACGATTCGCTGCTTTGCGGCGTGGCCGGGTTGAACTCCGTACAGCGCGTCGGGGGACGCTGGACAAATATTACGGAGGTTGAGCCTGTCAACGGGATGGATATCCGCTCCACGATAGACATCAATATTCAGGACCTGGTCGAAAAGGCGTTGACCGACAAGCTCCGGGAGCTTGATGCGGATGCCGGAACGGCTGTCGTCATGGAGGTCAGGACAGGCGAGATAAAGGCGATTACGAATATGGGGCGGCTCGGCCCCGGCCGTTTTGCCGAAACGATGAATCATGCGGTTGCGGACGAAATTGAGCCAGGCTCCACGTTCAAGGTCGCGTCGATGATGGTCGCCATTGACGACGGGCTAGTGGAACCCGGCACGCCGGTCGACGTGGGCGAGGGGGTTTATCATCATGTGAACAGCAAAATTACCGACCACAATGCCAACCACGGAGGATACGGAATGATTACGGCGGAAAAGGCTATCTGGTATTCCTCCAACATCGGCGTCGCCAAACTCATCCTGAAAGGTTACGGGACAAACCCGGAGAAGTTTGTGGACGGGCTTCACCGCATCGGAATGGATGCGAATCTGCGGATTGAAATTCCCGGCGCGGGAAAGGCCAAACTGCGCCGGCCGGGAGACCGGTACTGGTCGCATACGTCCCTCCCGTGGATGTCTTTCGGATACGAGGTGCAAATCCCGCCGATTCAGACCCTCACGTTTTTCAATGCCATAGCGAATAACGGCAAAATGGTTCGCCCGATGTTTGTGAGGGATATTATGAAAAACGGCAAAGTCGTCAAACATTTCGAGCCGGAAGTCATCATACCGGCAATCTGTTCGGAACGCACCCTGGAGATTGTCCGGGACATGCTGTATAATGTGGTGAATTACCGGGACCCCACACCGGCGCGCCGCCACGGAACGGGCAGTGTGGCGCGCTCGGACGTGATAACGATTGCCGGGAAAACGGGAACGGCGCAGATTGCCAGCGGCGGGGTCTACAAGACGGCCGGTCATCACGTGTCTTTCTGCGGTTACTTCCCCAGTGAGGCGCCTCTTTATTCGTGCATCGTCGTTATTTCGCGTCCGCGTGTGGGCTTCCCGTCGGGCGGCTCGATGTGCGGGCCGGTAGTGAGGGAAATTGCCGAAAAGGTTTATGCGAACTGCATGGTTTTCGATATGAAAAAAGCGCCGGAAGATTCGCTGAAAATCGCTTTCCCCAGCGTGAAAAACGGTCGTTACGACGCATTGAAAAATGTGGCGGATGAATTTCGTATAAAAATAAATGCGAAAGGCTCGAAAGGTGATGACACGTATGTGGCGGCGAAAGGGAACGGCGAGGGCCTCGCCATAAGAGAACTGCCCCTGGTTGAAAACCTTGTTCCCGACGTGACGGGAATGGGAGCCAAGGATGCCGTTTATGCGCTTGAAAGCTGCGGCCTGCGGGTCTCCCTTTCAGGAAAAGGACACGTGACGTCCCAGTCCGTCGCCAAAGGAAGCCGTGCGACGCCGGGACAAACGGTAGTTCTGAAACTTAGTGATTAGTGATTAATGGTTAATGATGAATGGTAGGGGCGCCCCTTGTGGGTGCCCGTTGGGCGTTGGTGATTGGTAAATGGTAATTGGTGATTAATGGTAAATAGGAAACGATGAATGGAGAAGTGTGAACGGCGAAAATTTTCAACTTTCAACTTTCAACTAAATTATATGATGTATGAGATTATCGGAATTGGTAAAAATTGCAGGTATCGGTGAAATATCCGGCGGGGGCGACCCTGAAATAACCGGTGTGCAGTCGGATTCGCGGCTGGTGACGCCCGGTTCGCTGTTTGTAGCCGTGAAAGGAACGCTTACCGACGGACGCGACTATATGGACGACGCCATTGAGCGGGGCGCTGTCGCTATCGTATGCTCCTCTGGCGCCGAAAGTGCCGCCGCCGTTCTAACAGCCGGCAACGTGCTTCCCGCCGATGCTGGCAAGTCTCCCGCGGATAACGGCGAACAGCGCGGAAAATCAGTTTCAACTTTCAATGCTCAACTTTCAATGATAGAAACGCCTGATTCGGCTGACGCGTTGGGGCGTATCGCCTCGGCGTGGTACGGGAAACCGTCGGAGCGGCTGACGCTCGTGGGCGTTACGGGTAC
>JAIRYY010000171.1 GCA_031267485.1 Tannerella sp. | reverse complement strand
GATATTATCGATTTTCACCTCTCGCAAAACATCAATATGAACGTATTGAACATGCTGAACGGGCGATACGTGATTGTCCCGTCGCAGCAGGGGCCGCAGGTGCAGTTCAACGGCCAGGCCCTGGGGAATGCCTGGTTTGTAAATCAACTGCAGTGGGTCAATTCGCCGGACGAGGAGATTGTCGCCCTGAAAGATTTCAATCCGGCGCAAACGGCCGTGATTGATAAGGAATGGCAGAACCGTTTGCAGGATTGGGAGGCTTTGCGGCATGAAGCGGACAGTACGGCGTCTATTCGCCTGACGGATTATGCCAATCCGGGGAATCTGTTTTATGAGAGTAGCAGCACGATGCCTCACCTGGCCGTGTTCTCGGAAGTTTTTTACAAGACGTGGCATGCCTATATTGACGGCATCGAAGCGCCGCTGATACGCGTCAATTACATATTGCGCGGACTCGAAGTTCCGGCCGGAAACCATAAAATCGAATTTAAGTGCGTGGACGACATCTACTACAAAGGCACTAAAATTTCAAACATAGCATCCGTCGCCGTGAGCATTATACTGTTATGCCTGCTCGGTTTTGCAATTTATAATTCAGTAAAAACGTCTCCGAATCCCGGAAGCGGCCGTCGCGTCTCCGGCGGGAAAGGATGAATAATAATAAAGATGAACGGATATCGTGACATTTCTTCTGCGGAAAGGGCGGAACTGCTGGCGAACGGCTGTTTTTGCGAGGACTGGTCGAGGGTTAAAGTCCGGGAGGGGTTCATTGCCGGACATGTCCGGAATGTGACGTTTTCGGGCGATATCCGCCTTGGCGTGTTCAGGCGCAGGATTACTTTCTGCGGGGGGATTGAGCGGTATTCGGGGATATATAACGCCACGATTCACAACTGCACGGTCGACGATGACGTTTATATCAACCAGATTAAAAACTATATCGCGAATTATCATATCTGCAGGAATGTGCTGATTGAGAGTATCGACACGCTTACGGTCGACGGCGAGTCGTGTTTTGGGAACGGCGTCCGGGTGGCCGTCCTCAATGAGACGGGAGGACGCGAGATACCGGTTTACAACGAGCTGTCCGCCCACACGGCGTATCTGATTGCCTTTTACCGCCACCGGCCGGAGCTGATAGGCAAACTGACCGGCATGATTGACGGTTATACGGCCGGCATCCGTTCCGGCAGGGGGGTGATCGAGGAGGGGGCGCATTTGCTCAACTGCCGCACGCTGCTTAACGTGTACATCGGCCCTTACGCGAAGATTGAGGGGATTTACCGGCTGAACAACGGGAGCGTCAACAGTTCGGAGAAAGATCCGTCGTATATCGGTTCGGGCGTTATCGCCGAGAATTTTATCACGGCGAGCGGCTGCACGATCAGCGAATCGTCGGTTGTCAACAACTGTTTTGTCGGGCAGGGGACGATACTCGGCAAACAGTATTCGGCGGAGAACTCCGTGTTTTTCGCCAACTGCCAGGGCTTTCACGGCGAGGCGTGCTCCGTCTTTGCCGGGCCGTATACGGTTTCGCACCACAAGTCCACGCTGCTGATTGCCGCCTATTTCTCTTTCCTGAATGCGGGAAGCGGCTCCAATCAGAGCAATCACATGTACAAGCTCGGGCCCATTCACCAGGGCATTGTGGAGCGCGGCAGCAAGACGGCGAGCGATTCGTACATTCTCTGGCCGGCAAAGATAGGGGCGTTTTCGCTGGTCATGGGCCGCCATTACCGCAACACGGACACGTCCGACCTGCCTTTTTCCTATCTGGTGGAAAACTCGAACGAGAGTTTCCTCGCGCCGGGCGTCAACCTGCGCAGCATCGGGACGATACGCGACGCTCAGAAATGGCCGAAACGCGACCGGCGCAAGGACGACAGGCTGCTGGACTGCGTTGTTTTCAACCTGCTAAGCCCCTATTCCGTCCGGAAAATCATCCGGGGCGCCGAGGTGCTGGAAAATCTCAAGAAGATATCCGGGCCGGCTTCCGACTATTACATGTACAACAGCGTTAAGATGACGAACAGGGCGCTCGAGAAGGGGCTTTCCCTGTATCGGCTGGCCATCACCAAATTTCTCGGAAGCGGACTGGTGAAGAAACTTGAAACCGCGGAGTTTTCCGGCGAGGAGGAGATGCGGAGAGTGATTGCGTTCGACGACGGCGGGGACGGGCGGGATTTGCCCGGCGGCGAACATGAGGGGACGGGCGAATGGATTGACATGGCGGGGCTGCTGGCGCCGAAAGACCGGGTGGTCCGGCTGATTGAGGGGATAGAAAACGGCACGGTCACGTCGCTCGGCGAAATAAACGGGATATTTCATGAATGGAACGGTCATTACCTCCGGTGGTCGTGGAACTGGATTGCCTCAAGGCTTAAATCCGAGGAAGGGATTGATGTGGAAAGCGTTTCCGCCGGACAGCTGGCGGCCTTTGTCGGGAAATGGAAAGAGGCGGTGGTCAAACTTGACCGGATGATTTACGAGGATGCCAAAAAGGAGTTTACCCTGAAATCGCAGACCGGATTCGGTATCGACGGGAGGGACAGGACGAGGATTTCCGATTTCGAAAACGTCCGCGGCGAATTTACGAGTCATCCGGCCGTAACGGAGATTCTCGAACATATTGAAAAAAAGAGCCGGTCGGCGGATACCGTGATGGCAAAACTTAACGGATGTTGAATTAAACCGAAAAAAAACATGTGTGGAATAGTTGCTTATGTGGGGGAGCGCACGGCTTACCCGATATTGATTAAAGGATTGCAGCGCCTGGAATACCGCGGATACGATTCGGCAGGCATCGCGCTGTTTAACGGCGAAACGAATGTATACAAGTGCAGGGGACGGGTAAAAGACCTGCAGAAAGCGACCGCAGGCCGGGATATTTCCGGGTCTATCGGCATGGGACACACCCGCTGGGCCACGCACGGCGAACCGAGCGACGTGAACGCCCATCCGCACCGGTCGATGAACGGCAAGTTTCACGTTGTCCACAACGGCATTGTCGAAAACTGCACGCACCTGAAGAGGGAGCTGGAAAACCGGGGATACCGTTTCGCGAGCGAGACGGATACGGAAGTGCTGGCGAACCTGATCGAGAACACGTATACCGAACAGCATGTCAGCGCCGAGCTGGCCGTCAGGCTGGCTCTCACGAAAGTCGTCGGGGCCTACGGGCTGGTGATTGCCTGCGGGGAGGAACCCGGCAAACTGATAGCCGCAAGGAACGGCAGCCCACTTGTCATCGGCGTGGGGGAAAACGAATATTTCCTGGCTTCCGACGCAACGCCGATCATCGAATATACCGACCGCGTCCTGTACCTGAAGGACGGGGAGGTAGCCGTCGTTTCGACCGCAGGCCTCGACCTGAAGGACCTGTACAACGACACGAAAACGCCGGAGATAAAAACCATCAGCCTCGGCATCGACAACATCACCAAGGGGGACTTCAGGCATTACATGCACAAGGAGATACACGAGCAGGCCACGTCCGTCGCCGACACGTTCCGCGGCAGGATATCGATGGATCAGAGCAAGATATTCCTCGGCGGGATACTGGACGTGATGCCCCGCCTGCTCGAGGCGAAGCGCATCGTGATGGTCGCGTGCGGCACGTCCTGGCATGCCGCTCTGGCGGGCGAATACCTGTTCGAGGAATACGCCCGCATCCCCGTCGAGGTCGAATACGCCTCCGAGTTCCGCTACCGCAATCCCATAATCGGCGAGGACGACCTGGTCATCGCCATTTCGCAGAGCGGCGAAACGGCCGACACGCTGGCGGCCGTGCGCATGGTGAAAAACCGCGGGGCGACCATCCTCGGGATATGCAACGTCGCCGGCTCGTCGCTATCGAGGGAAACGGACGCGGGCGTCTACACGCATGCCGGCATCGAGATAGGCGTGGCAAGCACCAAGGCTTTTACCTCGCAGATAACGGCGCTCACCATGATGGCATTCTTCATGGGCTACAAGCGCCGCACGCTGACGGAAGAAAGCTACCGGACGCTCATCCGCGGCCTTGTCAGCGTCCCGGAAATGATAACGGAAATACTCGGCGGCGAGGAGCGCATCCGGGAAATCGCCGCCGTCTACAAGGATGTGACCAGCGCGCTCTATCTGGGCCGGGGAATACTCTTCCCCGTCGCGCTCGAAGGCGCGCTCAAGCTAAAAGAAATATCCTACATCCACGCCGAGGGATATCCGGCGGCGGAAATGAAACACGGCCCGATTGCCCTGATTGACGGGACGCTGCCGGTCTTCGTGCTCGCGATAAAAGACCGGTCGTACGCGAAGATGATCAGCAACATCCAGGAAGTAAAGGCGCGCAGGGGAAAAGTGATTGCCGTCGCGACCAAAGGCGACGGAGAAATATCCCGGCTCGCCGACCACGTCATTGAAATCCCCGAATGTCACGAGGCGCTTTCCCCGCTGTTGGCAATCGTCCCCCTCCAGCTGCTCTCCTACCACATCGCCGTCATGCGCGGCTGCAACGTAGACCAGCCCCGCAACCTCGCCAAGTCGGTCACGGTGGAATAAGAGAACCCGGGATGACGTGCGCGGAAAGTGATTTTCGAGTCAGGGAACGGGAGAACGCCCAGGCAAAAAAAGCCCTTGAAGAAAAGGAAAAGGTCATTGAGGAATTAAAGACACAGCTAGCCTGAATACGGAAGTAAAAAAATCCCCGGCACGGCGACACTGATAAAATTCGGACAGAAGTAAAAGCCCCGCTTCGTTACCCATAAGGGACGAAGCAGGGCTTTCGATTTTGAAAACCGACCCTTAGGATTCGTCTAAAAATAAATGATACATTTGCCGAATACATGACAGTCTCGAAAGTCGCCGTCACCAGCGAGGGCGCAGCCCGAAGCAATCCGGGTTGTCGCCTGCACCCGGATTGCTTCGTCGTTCCTCCTCGCAATGACGACAGAACAACCGTCATTGCGAACGCAGTGAAGCAATCCAGGCGCATACGGCAAAGACGGTTGTCCTGTTGTCGCCTGCGCCTGGATTGCTTCGTCGTTCCTCCTCGCAATGACGACAGAACAACCGTCATTGCGAGGCACGAAGCAATCCAGGCACAGGCGGCCGCCAGACAACCGTCCGGGCTCGCAAATGACGGGGGTTTGCCGGGTCATATCAGCCACTTACCCGCAAAAAATATTATAGAGCCTGATATTTCAATAAAAAGGATTATTTTTGTGCCAAAATACAATTAATACGCAAGAATATGCATCTGAAATCGCTCCTTTCGCTTTTCGCCCGCCGCTTATTATCGGGCAATCCGCACCTGTCTCCGGCCGTTTGGGCCATACTGTTTCTGTTGCTGTCGCTGAGCGCCCGTCTGCCGGCGCAGCAGTTTGACCGTCCGGTCATACCGGGCGACTTTGCCGACCCCACGGTCATACGCGTGGGAGACCGCTATTACGCCACCGGGACATCGTCCGAATGGGCGCCTCACTATCCCGTTTTCGAGTCCGAAGATTTAGTCGACTGGCGCTACGTCGGCCCGGCGTTCAAAACCGCACCCGAATGGATAAAGTCCTCTTTCTGGGCGCCCGAACTGTACGTCCTCAACGGGAAAATATACCTGTACTACACCGCCCGCCGCGCATCCGACGGGGTTTCCTGTATCGGCGTCGCCACCACGGACGATATAAGGAAAGGGTTTCAGGATAAAGGCTGCCTGGTTGAGTACGGCGCCGAAGCCATCGACGCGTTCGTTTTCAGGGACGGCGACAAACTGTATGTCACATGGAAAGCCTACGGCCTCGACCGGCGGCCGATAGAACTGCTATGCTCGGAACTGTCGCCCGACGGGCTTCGGTTGACGGGCGAACCTTTTACATTATTAACAGATGACGAAGGCGCCGGCATGGAGGGACAGTACATTTACCGGAAAGGCGATTACTGTTACATCCTGTACTCGATTCGCGGCTGCTGCGGCGCAAACAGCAATTACGCCGTATCCGCCGCCCGTTCGAAATCGTTCGGAGGCCCGTATGAAAAATACAGGGGCAATCCCATTCTGCAGGGCGACGGGGAAGATATTCTCTCGTGCGGGCACGGGACGGCCGTGGAAACTCCCGACGGACGGATGTTCTACCTTTACCACGCGTATCTGACGGGGAAAGGCTTCTACTGCGGCCGCCAGGCTTTCCTGAAGGAACTGGCCATAAACGGCGACAAATGGCCCTGTTTCGTCGACGGCGGGAACATCCCTGCCCGGGAATCCGCACCGGACGGCCGCCGCCGGGACGTCCCGGATTTTGAAGACCGTTTCGAAAGCGGCGCAATCAGGCCGGAGTGGACATGGAATTTCACTTTCTCCGATATACGCGCAACCGTAAGCGACAAAACGCTTTTCCTGACGGGAACGCCGACGCCTGAAAACAAATACGGGACGGCGCTCTGCCTGCGCGCCTTAAAACCCGATTACGAAATCACGGCGGCAATCGAAGACCGCCCGGAAATACTGTCCGGCCTGACCCTGTACGGAGACAAAGACAACCTCATCATTCTCGG
>JAIRYY010000213.1 GCA_031267485.1 Tannerella sp. | reverse complement strand
GGAAAACGGTGGCAAATATATGCTGTTTTTTTTAAATCGCAATATAAATATCAAAAAAAATTACAGTCGGACGGAAAAAAAACGTCTTCAGGCACGCGCGTCTCCAGGGCTCAGTTCATACGTTCTCAGTTCATGCGGTTTTTATAATCCCCGTACGTGAATGTGCGGTAAATCTCTGTGCTTCCGTCTTCGTGAATGATTGCGATTGCGGGGTGCGGGACGCCGTTGAACATCGTTGTTTTGACCGTGGTATAGTGAATCATGTCCTCGAAAATGATCCGGTCGCCGGGGGTCAGGGGGTTTTTGAACTGCCAGTCTCCCATGAAGTCGCCGCTCAGGCAGCTGCATCCGCCGATGCGGTAAACGTTCGGAGCGCCCGGCGATAGCGCGTCTCCGGCTCCGCGTATCGCGGGTTTGTAGGGCATTTCGAGGCAGTCGGGCATGTGGCACGAAAAGGACGCGTCGATAATGGCCGTTTTGATTCCGCCGTTTTCCACCACATCCACAACCGTTGTGAGCAGGTATCCTGTCTGCCAGGCGAAGGCGCTTCCGGGCTCAAGCATGACTTTAAGATTCGGGTATTTTGACCGGAACGATTTCAGGAGCGAAACCAGGTGTTCCGTATCGTAATCCCTGCGCGTCATGAGATGTCCGCCCCCCATGTTCAGCCATTTCAGCTGCCGGAGAAAGCGGCCGAAACGCTTTTCGAGCGCTTCCAGGGTTTTTTCCAAATCGCGGGACGTCGATTCGCACAGTGTGTGAAAGTGAAATCCCTCGACGCCGTCCGGCAGCGTGTCGCCGAGGTTGTGCGCCGTTATGCCCAGGCGCGAACCGGGCGCGCAGGGGTTGTAAAGGCCGGTCTTCACCTCCGAATATTCGGGATTGACGCGCAGTCCGCACGAGACCGGATGAGCGGCGGTCGCGGCCTGCGGGTAAAACCGGTTGAACTGCGACAGCGAATTGAAGGATATGTGGCTGCTGTATCGCACGAAAACCGGAAAGTTTTCTTCCGTATAGGCCGGTGAATACGTGTGTGCAAGGCTTCCCATTTCTTCCCAGGCAAGCCGCGCCTCATTCACGGAGCTTGCCGTCGACCGGAAGCCGTATTCCCTGAACAGGGGGAATGTTTTCCACAGGGAAAAAGCCTTGAAGGCAAGGATGATGTCGACGTCCGCACGTTCGCTCACGCGTTTTATCAGCGCAAGGTTTCCGCGAAGCGGGGATTCCTCCACCACGTAGCACGGGGATGGTATCATGTTCGTTTCACGCATCATTTTCTAAAGGAGTTTTAACTTTGCATATTTAAGCAGCAGGTTTTTTTCGCCCGTGTTCCTGAATTTTATGGTGGCGCGCGCGTTGCTTCCCGTCCCCTCCGTGGCCACAACTTCGCCCTCTCCGAAAAGATGGTGCACGACCTTTTGTCCGACGGCCAGGCTGCCGGGCGAACCTGTGCCCGCGGCGGGTGCGCTGTCCGTCTTCAGCGGCTTCAAACGCGGAATTTCCGTCGGGCGGATTCCGGCATGGCCGTTGCCGTCAGCAAACCGGGACGGCGGCGGCGCGGGTTGCCGGCGGACTTTCTCCGGCGTTCCCGGGGAGGGCGTGCCGGAATCCCATGCGGAATGGAAGCCGGACGTGCCGCCGTCTCCGGACGGATACGATTCCCGTTTCCAGGCCGGCAGTTCGATATTGTTCCGGTAATCGAGATATTCGCTTTCTATGTCCCGGAGAAAGGCGCTGGGCGTTGCCACGTAACTTTGTCCGTTGCGATAGCGGTTTTTGGCATAAGTGATGATGCAGTTTTCCTTTGCGCGCGTCAGGGCGACATAAAACAGACGCCGTTCCTCCTCGACTGCGCGCGGACTGTCCATTGAGCGCAGCGAGGGGAAGAGCTCGTTTTCCATCCCGACGATGAAGACGTTGTTAAATTCCAGTCCCTTGGCGGCATGAACGGTCATCATCGCAACCCTGTCCGCATTTTCGTCCCGGTCACCGTCCTGGTCGGTCATGAGCGAAACTTCCATCAGAAATTCCGTCAGCGACACCTCTTCGACGCCCTCTTCCCGTCTCATGGAAACAAATTCGCTCATCGCGTTGAGCAGTTCCTGCACGTTTTCCTGGCGGCTTATGCCCTCCACCGACAAATCCTGAAAAAGCATGCCCGCGATGCCGCTGCGTTTTATGACGTATTCCGCTATTTCGGTCGCCGGCATCACTTTCGCACGGTCCCGGAAATCGTCCATCATGCGGCGGAAATCCTCCAGTTTGGCGGCCGTCCCCCTGTTTATCGCCACGCCACAGTCCTGCGGGGAAGATATCACATCCCACAGGCCGGCATTGGCCTGGACGGCGGCGTCCTGCAGCCTGTCGACCGTCGTGGCGCCTATGCCGCGCGCCGGGTAATTGATGATGCGCTTGAGGGATTCTTCGTCGGACGGGTTGACGACGACCCGGAAATACGCCAGCACGTCCTTTATTTCTTTCCGCTGATAAAACGACTGGCCGCCATAGACCCTGTATTTTATCATGCGTTTGCGCAGCACCTCCTCCAGCACGCGCGACTGGGCGTTCGTGCGGTAGAGAATCGCGAAATCGGAATACGAATATCCCCTGTCCCGCATCATGTCCAGTATGCCGGAGGAGACGAGGTATCCCTCCTCGTAGTCGGAATAGGACGAAAAGACCGCGACTTTGCTCCCCTGTTCATTCTCGGAATAAACGGTTTTCCTTATCTGCTCCCTGTTTTTCGTTATCAGGCTGTTGGCCGCGTCGACGATATTCCGTGTCGACCGGTAGTTCCGTTCGAGCTTGAACACCCTGCATGACGGATAATTGTCCCTGAAGCGCAGCATGTTGTCGATATTGGCGCCACGGAAGGAATAGATGCTCTGTGCGTCGTCGCCGACAACAAAGACGTGCTGATGCTCCTCGCAAAGACGCGTCACGATGAGGTGCTGGGCAAAATTGGTATCCTGATATTCGTCGACCAGCACGTAGCGGAACTGTTCCCGATACTTTGCCAGCACATCCGGATGGTCGCGGAAAAGCAGGTTTGTCTGCATGAGCAACTCGTCGAAGTCCATCACTCCCGCCTTGAAGCAGCGGTTCTGGTAACGCCTGTAAATCTCGTTCACAAGCGGCGTGTGCGCACGATTGTCGTATTCGAGCAGTTCCCTGTTGCGGTCGTACGCGCTGCACGTTACCAGCGCATTTTTCGCGTTGGATATGCGGCTTTGAATCATGCCCGGACGATAGAGTTTGTCGTCGAGCTGCATCTCCTTTATGATTGTCTTTATCAGGTTCTTCGAGTCCGTGGAATCGTAGATTGTGAAATCGGCCGGAAAACCGATATGTGCCGCCTCGCGACGCAGTATGCGGTAAAAAATGGAGTGAAACGTACCCATCCACAGGTAACGGGCGGTGTATTCGTCGGTAAGGGACGCTATGCGCAGCTTCATCTCCCGCGCGGCCTTGTTGGTGAAAGTGAGGGCGAGTATCGCATGAGGCTGATAGCCGTTTTGCAGAAGGTGTGCGATTTTGCAGGTCAGCACGCGCGTTTTTCCCGAACCGGCGCCCGCCACGACAAGCGACGGGCCGTCGCCGTACAGAACCGCTTCCCGCTGACTGTCGTTCAGTTGACTTAAATAATCTTCCACGTTTAAAATTTTATGAACGAATAAAGATAGTTTTCTTCGCTGCGGAGCCGCAACCTTTTCTTCCCCAGCCCGTCTATCGTAAACGAACGTCCCCTGCCCTGCCAGTCCGAATATTCCATGTATTCGTCAAACTCGAGCCGTATGGACAGGACGCCGTCCTTCTGTTTTTTCAGGCCGGGAAGCTGTAAAAACGTGTCCCGCTGCGGCACGTATACCTGCAGCATGAAAACAGATTCCGACTGGAAATTATACCATACCGTATCTACGGCCGTCTCGAT
>JAIRYY010000198.1 GCA_031267485.1 Tannerella sp. | reverse complement strand
CTTATTCGGTGATGACGGAGAACTCCCCGATTCCGCCTGCTTCCGCTTTGTCGGCGAGGCGCACGGCGACGAAGCGTACGTTCCGGCCTTTTACGGGAGCAAACCTTACTTCCTGCATGACGGGGTTGTTCACGATGTTGGAAAATTCTCCCGCGGCGACTTCACGTCCGTCGACAAACAGCCGATAGGAGGTTATACAGTCGTTGGCGTCGCGCCGCTGGCTGGGCGTATAGCGGAAGCCGGACAGGGTGGCGGGTTCGGTCAGGTGAAAGGCGAGTTCCGGCTTTTCCTTCGGCAGGCGGTATACGGAATAGCTGTTGCCGTCGAACGCGGCTTCCGCCGTCTTCAGGTCAGGCCTGTAGAACGACGGGGGTATGTCAAATTCACATGCCGTCGCGGGACTCCAGCTGTCTGACCGTTCGTCGTAGGCGGCGGCGCGTACCGTTCCCCTGCGGGCAAATTCAAACGGTTCCGCATACAGCGCCGACGACCGGCCGGGCGCGCTTCCGTCCGTCGTGTAATAAACGACGGTGTTCACGTCGTCCGAACTGATTGTCACGAGACTTTCCGCGTTGCGGCTGACGGACGGCTCAACCATCAGGGGAGGGGCCAGGTATGCCTCCACGTTGTTGATGCATAACGGCCCGCGCGCATCCGGGAAACGAATCCGCATCCTGTCCGCCTCGACCGTTTTGAAACGGACAATCCGTTTATATCCTACGGTTGTCGTCGTGTCGACGGCGTTCACGGCTTCCCATTCGCCGTCTTTCCGGGCGGTTTCAATGACAAATTTCCGCACGCGCTGCCCGAGCGGGATATATTCCTGTATCACGACGCGGTTGAGGCTCGCCGGTTCCGGGAATGTGAACGTAAGCGTTCCGGCGTTGACGCCGTCGTCTGTCGCCCAATAAGTGTCCCAGTCGCCGTCCAGCACGTTTTTGGCGGCGAACTTCCGTCCGCGCACATTGTCCGCTGTCGCTGTCACTTTCGTGCCGGTCAGCAGGTTCGCCGTCATGTCGTCCCGTATCGTCTTCGCCCATTCCATGACGCGCGCCGAATCGAGCGGATGTATGCGGCCGTTCAGCGCAACGGGGAAGTTGAGTATCAGATTCGCATTGTGGCCGACGCTGCGATAGTAAATATCCGTCAGCTGCCGGAGCGTCTTCACCTGATGATCTTCGCGCGCGTGGTAGAACCAGCCCGGGCGGACGGAAACGTCAACCTCGGCGCCCAGCCATTTGGAGCCGTTCTCATCGCCCCACTGGCTGCCTTTGTAGTCGTATCCGTAAGCCGGCTCCGAATCGTAAATGCTCCATTGCGTGTCGCCGGCCCAGCCGCTTTCGTTCCCTATCCAGCGGATATCGGGAACGGTGCCCCCGAAAATCATCGCCGCGGGATGCTTTTCCTTGATTATTTCGCGCGCCCCCTCATAGTTATAATAGGTCCTGGCCTCAATGGAACGCCGCTCGCCGGCGCCGCCATACCAGCCCGTCCCGCCGTTGGCGCCGTCGAACCAGAACTCGAACAGCGGACCGTATCCGGAAACAAGCTCCCTTATTTGGCTATGATACGTTTCGACATATTCCGGCTTCCCATAGCCGGCGTTGTTGCGGTCCCACGGCGAAAGATAAACGCCGAATTTAAGCCCGTGACGTTTGCAGGCTTCCGAAAGTTCGCGGACGACATCGCCTTTCCCGCCTTTCCAGGGCGAGTTTTTCACGCTGTATTCCGTCGTCTCCGTAGGCCACAGGCAAAAACCGTCATGGTGTTTCGTGGTGATGATAACCCCTTTCATTCCTATCTCCCTGAAAATCTTCACCCACTGTTCGCAGTTCAAATCTTCGGGATTGAACGTCGAAGCCGGCGTATCGCCAAAGCCCCATTCCAGGTCGTTGAACGTATTAAGCCCGAAATGCACAAAAGCATACATCTCCGTTTTGTGCCATGCCACCTGCTCCGGCGTCGGGACAGGCGCCACGGGCGGAACCGGTTCCCCTTCACCCCCGCAGGAAATCAAAAAAAACAGCATGGAAAATAAAGCAGTCTGTTTCATAATTTTTCAATTTTTTCAATTAAGGATTCGTCTAAAAATAAATGATACATTTGTCGAACACACGACTGTCTCGAAAGTCGCCGTCACCAGCGAGGGCGCAGCCCGAAACAATCCGGGTCGTCGCCTGCACCCGGATTGCTTCGTCGTTCCTATTCACCTATGATCTTAACGAGCACGCGCTTGCGGCGTTTTCCGTCAAATTCGCCGTAGAAGATTTGCTCCCAAGGCCCGAAATCCAGCTTTCCACCCGAAACGGCGACGACCACCTCGCGTCCCATTATCGTGCGTTTGATATGGGCGTCCGCGTTATCTTCAAAACCATTGTGCCGATACTGGTTATACGGCTTTTCCGGCGCCAGTTTCTCCAGCCACGTTTCAAAATCGTGATGCAACCCGCTCTCGTCGTCATTGATAAAAACGCTTGCGGTTATGTGCATCGCATTGCAAAGGAGCAATCCCTCCGTTATCCCGCTTTCGCGCAGACAATCCTCTATAACAGGCGTGATATTAATCATCTGCCGCCTGCGGTCGGTCTCAAACCATAATTCTTTCCTGTACGAATTCATT
>JAIRYY010000177.1 GCA_031267485.1 Tannerella sp. | reverse complement strand
GAGCCTGCGGCCGGGTCCACGACCTTGTCAAAATGACATTCTTCCTTCAAAAGCAATTGCTGGTTGCGCGCGATGCGTTCGGAGAACTCGTCGGGCGTCCTGAATGTTTCGTCGTAGGGCGAAACCGCAATGGAATCCACGCCTGCAAGAGCGGCAGACATCGTTTCCGTCTGTGTGCGGAGCAAATTCACGTATGCGTCGAAAACCGTAAGATTCCAGGCCGACGTGCGGGCATGCGCTTTCATCCGGCAGGCGCAAACGCCGTCCCTGTCGCAGCCGTCGCCGTCGTTGTCCGGCGGACAGTCGCATGAAAGCTGCCAGGCTCTGACTATTTCCGCCCATAACCAGCGGGCGGCGCGGAACTTCGCTATCTCCATAAAATAATTGGACGATATGCCGAAGTTGAATTTTATCTTTTTGGCGATTGTCTCAACGGGCAATCCCGCGTCCGACAGTTTTGCCACCAGGTCATTGCCCCATGAGAGGGCATATCCGAGTTCCTGCGTAATATACGAGCCTGCATCGTTCAGCAGGCAGGCATCAACGGCAAGCAGGCGGTATCCGGGAAGCGCATCGCCGGCCTTGAGAACGGCAACCGCTCCGTCCACCCATTCGTCGCCCGGTACAATCCCGTCGACTAAGGGTCGCTTATACGGATTATAGGCAATCGAACCTCTGCATTTGGTCATGTCCACGCCTTTCGACTCGAACAGCCCGGCCAGGATTGTCGCAAGTCCGGCGGCCTTGCGGTTGCATGTCTTGAAATTAAGTTCCGTTTTTTCGGGACAGATACCATCGAGCAGCAAGGCGATGTTTGCCGCATTGACGTCGTCGCCTCTCAGGTGAAAACCCAATGACGTAACGCCGCTTTCCCCGGTCAGTTTCCGGGCTTTTTCGTTGGCCGCCGCGCAGTCGGTAACATCCATATCCTGGCGTACAAGCCACGAATTACATATTTTTGTTCCGCGCACGTACGGAAATTCTCCGGGTAGCGATGTTGCCGTCGCAAGTCCCTCAATGTCTCCGGCACAGTAAAAGGGATTGACATCAAACCCTTCGCCCGTGTTCCAAATCATTTTTTTCCCAAACGGCGCCCCCTTCAGGTCAGCTGTAATCTTGTCCGTCCATTGCTGGGCGGACACGGGGGGAAATTCAGGAAAAAGCGTTTCTTTTGCTTCTGCCATAAATTAAAAAATTAATATTTTGATTTGTTGATATTATAAAAAAACAATCGTTTTTTGCTATATGTGCGTATGTGTTCATTAATGTATTCATTGTCCCCTATATATCCACGCCTGTTTATGCTCCTGATTCCGGCGAATCGTGTTCAGATAGGAAAGCGCCGGCGCTTCACCGGGAAATTGCTGCGCATACACGCGTACCTTACCGTCATTTGTGATTATTCCGGCGCTGCCTGCCACGTCGCCTTTCAAACGGCTGATATATCCCTGCGCCTGCGTGCGGGTATTGAAACTTCCGATAATCACGTAATATCTGCCCCGTACGGCTGATGATGTCGCCGTCGCGGACGGTTGCTTTGCCGGCGATGTTGCCGCGGACGGTTGCGATTTGGATTTCGCCGGCGACGTCGTGGAAGCCGACCTGTCCGGGATTGCATCCGGTTCCCGTTTTACCGACGGCGCTGTGACTTTTGCTTCCGGTACGATTCCCGCCCCGGCCCTGCTATCCGCCGTCCCGTTCATCGCGACGCCGGATGCTTTTTCTCCCGAAACGGCTGGCGTATACAGCATCGCATCCGCCGCTGAAAAAGCGTTGGATACGATTTCGTCGGCAGACATCCGGGGCATTATCTCCCGTGGCACAAAACTTGCCGAGTAGGAGGCTTTGTTCACATCCCCCACGGGCGTGGATATCAGAAAGAAAAGGATGACAGCTGCAACGGCAGCAGCCAGCACGCGCACAAACGCATGTGTAACAGGTATCGTGTAAATAACGTTATCCTGTTTGGGCGGTTTTTTACCGGTGTTCGTGTCCGCCGACAGCTGCATTTCTCCGCGGGAATCCGCCGCCGCCGTACCAACCGTACTATCCATGTGACTGATGGCCGACCGGCGCGCCGCAAGCGAAAGAAAATAGAACACGGGCAATCCGTATGACGACGTACAGAACAGCTCGTCGCTGTTTCCGGACGGCACGAAAATGATGCGCTCGTATTCTTTTATGAACAGGCCAATCCGCCCGAACTGTATTTGCCGGTCTTCATCCAGGTTCTCCTTCATGGCGGCCACATCGTTCCCGACATGCTTCCGCGCCTCGTTAAAATCCAGCGAAAATCCCTGCATATAGGATTCCGTCAACAAACCGTCGTTATGCGTCAGCGTCGGATTGAAGACGATTTCCTTGCGGGCCGGAGTGAACAGATGCTCGTTGCCGGCGTACACAGCCGGAACAGGCTGAAGAACGAATCCTCCAAAATCCGGTATGATAACGCAATCGTGCCATAACAGCAGATGCTCTATATGTTCAACTAACCTTTCCATTCGCATAATACATAATAATATATCGGCTTGCAAAGATAAATATTTTTTGAGTAATAAAACAAAAATGGACGTGAATTTTCAATTTCTCTTTTCCGCTGACTGGCACCAGGGCGCGAGGCCGCATGTTTCGCATTTGGGATTGCGTGCCGTGCAGACGTATCGGCCATGCAGAATCAGCCAATGGTGGGCTTTTGCAATCAGGTTTTCAGGAATGTGTTTCACCAGCTCTCTTTCCGTGGCTAACGGCGTTTTGCTGTTTGTGGTAAGCCCCATGCGGTTCGCCACGCGAAAGACATGCGTATCGACAGCCATCGCCGGCCTGTCGAAAACGACGGACGCGATGACGTTCGCCGTCTTGCGCCCCACGCCCGGCAGTTTCTGCAACTGCCCGACGTCCGGCGGGACAACTCCGCCAAACTGTTCGATGAGCATTTTGGCCATTCCGACAAGATATTTCGATTTGCTGTTCGGATACGACACGCTTTTTATATATTCAAAAACTTCTTCCGGCATCGCTTTCGACAGCGTTTCGGGAGTGGGATACACTTCATACAGGGCGGGAGTAATCATATTTATGCGCTTATCCGTACACTGGGCGGAGAGGATGACGGCAATCAGCAACTGAAACGGATTGCCGTAATGCAGTTCCGTTTCGGCCACGGGCACGTTTTTTTCAAACCATCCGATAATTCCCCTGTACCGTTCTTCTTTTTTCATCGTCAAACCGGATGAAATCTCAGTAAGCAGCCTCGAACTGACGCAGGAAACGTTCGTCATTTTCGGAGAACAGGCGCAGGTCCTTTACCCTGTATTTAAGGTTTGTGATGCGTTCGATACCCATGCCAAGCGCGTAACCGGAATATGTCCGGCTGTCTATCCCGCAGTTGTCCAGCACATTCGGGTCGACCATGCCGCATCCCAGTATTTCCACCCATCCGGTATGCTTGCAGAATGGACAGCCTTTTCCGCCGCAGATGTTGCAGCTGATATCCATTTCCGCGCTTGGTTCCGTAAACGGGAAATACGACGGGCGGAGGCGTATTTTTGTTTCCTGCCCGAAAAGCTCTTTGGCGAAGAACAGCAGTACCTGTTTCAGGTCGGCAAACGAAACATCCCTGTCCACATACAGCCCCTCGACCTGATGGAAGAAGCAGTGGGCGCGGTAGGATATCGCTTCGTTACGGTAAACGCGTCCCGGACAGATGATGCGGATGGGTGGCTGCCGGCGTTCCATCACGCGCGTCTGAACCGAAGACGTATGCGTGCGGAGCAGCACATCCGGGTTGTGCCGTATAAAAAACGTATCCTGCATGTCGCGCGCCGGATGGTCTTCCGCAAAATTGAGCGACGAGAACACGTGCCAGTCATCTTCTATTTCCGGCCCCTCGGCGATGCTGAAACCAAGCCTGCCGAAGATGTCACAAATCTCTTTTTTCACCACGGAAAGGGGATGCCGCGTCCCGAGCGGCGCAGGACCCGGCGTGCGTGTCAGGTCGTGGTCGCCGTCCGACGGTTTCAGGTTTTCAAAACCCTCTTTCAGTTCATTGATTCTGTTCTGCGCAAGTTCCTTCAACTCATTAAGATATTTGCCGACCTCACGCTTCCGGTCGGCTGCCACATTGCGAAAATCATTCATCAGCAGAGAAACCGCGCCTTTCTTACCCAGATATTTTACGCGCAATGCCTCCAGTTCCTCCACATTCCCGGCTCTCAGTTCCTGAACCTCCCTAACCAGTTCCTTAATTTTGTCAATCATATCGATATGTAATTTTCTTTTGCCCGCGAATTTACGACTTATTTTAATAATATTTGTCTCCGCACCGGAAAATAATTTTTAAAAGGCCATTTTTCCCCCATTCAAACACCAAAACCAGAGCATAAACCCCCGCCACAGTAGCGTAGCCGGATCATCATGGATAATCTTCAATATTTCAGGAAATTATAGCTTTACAGTGTCCAACATCCCTCCACTATCTCAACAAAAAGCCATCCACAGGCAAAAAGGAAACATCTCAAAAAGTTCGCATGCCGGTCGACCCTCAAAATCTGATTTTTATTTCAACACAACGCTTACAACGGCCAATCCTGCCAAAACATACAGTCATGAAGCTCGAATATCAGATGATAAACCGTTTCCCATACATAGTCATAAAACACGAACAAACAATACGCCATCGCTAATCCGTTTTTTCGCACTTTCGCAATCAACTCGAATCCGCAAAAAAAACTGGCAACATATCCGTAAACTTTATAATTACAGCCTAATGCCGCTTAAACATATTGGTTTCTATAGCGAAATATTGCAGAAATAAAGTCTTTTAGATGCGTTCAAGGCAATCCACGCAACCGCCTCAATCCTACTATCGCAGGAATATTTTATAATCAATTCAATATATCAAAGAACGAC
>JAIRYY010000207.1 GCA_031267485.1 Tannerella sp. | reverse complement strand
ATTATTTTTCGGTTACAATAATTGCCCTTATATTTGGCTTTTCAAAAAAAAATACCTGTAAAAATGGATTCATTCAGAAAGTTACTGTCTTCGTATGCGACCATGATTGTGTTGCTGGCTGTTTATGCGGCGGGGCTGGCGGTCGCCACATTTGTTGAAAAGGCGCATGGCGCCGCGCTGGCGAGAGTTTTGATTTATTATTCTCCCGTCTTTTTCCTGCTGCAGTTTTTGCTGGCGGTGAACTTTGTTCTCATCTTTGTCCGGCGCCGGTTTTACAAAACGGGCCGATGGGGGATGGCCGTCATTCATTTTTCCTTTACCGTCATACTGCTGGGGGCGCTTGTCTCGCATGTGACGGGGAAGGAGGGGATGCTGCATCTGCGCGAGGGGGAAAAGAGCAGCCTGATCGTGGCGCAGACCAGCCGCGGACAGCAGATGCACGCGCTGCCTTTCGAGGTGGAGCTGGTCAGGTTCACGCTGAAACGCTATCCCGGCTCCATGAGTCCGTCGTCCTACGAAAGCGAGCTGCTGGTTCGCGCGGACGGGGAGACGCGCCGGGAACTGGTTTACATGAACAATGTGCTGGACGTAAAGGGGTACCGTTTCTTCCAGGCTTCGTATGACAGCGACGAACGGGGTACCGTCCTGTCGGTCAACAGGGATGTCGCGGGGCGAAACGTGACGTATACCGGCTACGCGCTGCTGCTCCTGGGCGGCATTCTTTGCATGACGACGCGGAACGGGCGCATAAGGACGCTGTACAGGCAGCTCAAGCAGCGGAAGACGGCGGCCGGGAGGCTGTTTGGCCTGCTGCTCCTGACAGGCTGGCCGGCGTCGGCGGTCATGGCCGGCGGGTTCCCGGGCGGCGGCGACATGAGCGAAACGGTATGCGCCCTCCGCATAGCGCCGGAACATGCCGGCGCATTCGGCCGTCTGCCTGTCCAGACGACGGCCGGACGCGTCGTCCCCGTCAACACGTTTTCTTCGGAGATTCTGCGCAAGCTGCACCGGGACACGAAATTTAAGGGGATGACCCCGGACGCGTTCCTGCTGAGCGTGCTTGCATATCCCGACATGTGGATGTATGTCCCCCTGATTGCTGTCCCGGACAAAGATTTCGCCCTTTATTTCGGACTGACGCCCGGCCATTGCGCTTTCGTGGAGATTTTCGATTCGAACGGCGCCTACAAGCTGCAGGAGAAGCTGGAGGAGACTTACCGGAAGATGCCGGACCGTCGGACGGCTTTCGACAAGTCGCTGATTAAGTTTGACGAGCGGGTCAACATTTTCAACCAGCTGATAAACATGCAGCTGATCCGGCTGTTCCCGGCTCCGGGCGATCCTGACCGGAAATGGTATGCGCCGGGCGACGATTTGCCGGCCACCGCCGATTCCGCTTTCATCACCGGCGCTTTCGGCCGTTATATCGCGGAAGTCCGCGCCGCCGTCGGGTCGCGGGAGTGGGAGCGGGCGGACGGAGCGCTGGAAACGGTTGCGGATTATCAGTACCGGCACAACAACGTGCCGGAGATGACGGCGGACAGGATTGCGCTGGAGCTGCGCTACAACAGGATGGACATCTTCCGCCGGTGCAAAATCGGATACCTCGCCCTGGGGGGACTGCTGCTGCTGTTTTCCATCGCGCTGATATTCGGCGAGAACCGCCGCACGAAATGGATCCTGCGCGCTTTGGGGATAGCCGTCCTGATTGTGTTCCACTTTCAGATGATGGGGATGGGCATGCGCTGGAAAATCGGCGGGTACGCGCCGTGGAGCAATTCGTACGAGACGATGGTCTACGCCGCCTGGGCGACGGTTTTCGCCGGACTGATGTTCGTGCGCCGCAGTCCGCTGACGTTTGCGCTGTCGACGCTTTTTGCCGGCGTCATCCTGTTCGTGTCGGGCCTGAGCTGGATGGATCCGCAGATTAACCCGCTGGTACCCGTACTCAAGTCGCCCTGGCTGATGTTCCACGTTGCCATTATCATGTCGGCTTACGGATTCTTCGGCGTCAGTTTCCTGATCGGCGTGACGAACCTGACGGTCATGTCGCTCGCCCGCAGGGGAAAGCGTCAGGACGTTCCGGAAGAAGCCCGGATGGCGAAGTACGCCGACCCGGTGAAAGAACTGAGCATCATCAACGAAATCTCGCTGAACATCGGGGTGATCCTGATGACGATCGGCACTTTTATGGGCGCGGTGTGGGCTAATGAATCGTGGGGACGCTACTGGGGGTGGGATCCCAAGGAGACGTGGGCGCTGATAACCATCATCGTGTATGTCATGGTCACGCACCTCCACCTGGTGAAAAGGCGCCACAGCCTGTGGCTGTTCAATCTCTGTTCCGCAATCGCCTTCGCCGCCGTCCTCATGACGTATTTCGGCGTCAATTATTTCCTGAGCGGCATGCATTCATACGGATGAGGGGACGGACGGATTTGCGATGTTAAAATACGAGTGAGCGGGAACGTGATGACAACCGTATGGAGATAGAACAGTGTCTGAAAAGAATTGCCGCGGACGGTTGCGCCGTACACCGGCAAGCCGGCACGCCCGGAGGGCGTTATTTTCATAACCGCAGGCAAGCAAAGCGCAGCCTGCGGAAGGTATCGGCGGTTCGCTGCCTGATAAGGCAGGACGCCGTTGTCGATACGGAACCTGTCCTGCCTTTCAGGCAGCAACAGTATGTTCGCCGCAGGTCGGCGACCTGCGGTTATGGAAATCACGTCCTTCGGACTTGGGCTTTCCGGCATGGAATCTGTTGCAGTGCGTAACATCAGTTATTATCTTTTTATCAGCACAATGATACGCATGGAGAGGTCGAAGAAGACCATCCTGGAATTGACATTCTGATGAACATGCCTTTCGGCGAGAGAGAGTTCGTCCATCAAGTCCATGACATTCCGTTCGTTCACGTAGGGAGAGAAATTCCGGGCAAAGTCCGCCTCTTCCCTGTTCATATAGTTTAATGAAGGCTCGTTCAGGCAATTCATGAAATTCTCGCGTATCTGACGCTGGCAGAACGCCAGGAAATTCTTCTGCCTCTCCCGCCCGATGGAGGCCATTTCGTCCGAAAAGGACTTCATGGCGACAACGTTTCGCGTCCACCCGTTTCGCATGACGGTCTTAAACTGCTCCAGAAAATAAGCGCTGTCATTTTCCACCGTAAGCAATTCCGTGGCTTTGAAATAATTGCCTCCGGCCAGGCGCGCGACATGCGCCGCATCCGCCGGCTGCAGGTTCCATGTCGCGGCCAGCGTTTCCTCCAGCGTCCCGGACGGTATCGGACGTACCTGAAGCAACTGGGAGCGCGACACGATTGTGCCCAGCACCATATCCGGGCTGTCGGTAATCATCAGGATCGCCGTATTTGCAGGCGGTTCCTCGATAAGCTTGAGGAGTTTGTTTGCACAGGACGGATGCATCCGTTCAGGCATCCAGACGAACAGGATGCGGTAATCCGCCTCGTATATCCTCAGATTCATTTTGCGGATGATTTTATCGCTTTCCGCCGCATAAATAGCAGCCTGCTTGTTTTCCGCGCCCATGTGCGCCAGCCAGGTATCCAGATTGAAATAGGTGCGGTGCGCCATCCGTTTTTTAAGAAACTCCCGCCATTCGGGAAGATAATCGTCGCAAACTTCCTTTTTAGCGCTTTTGTTGGAAACCATGGGAAAGACAAAGTGCAGGTCGGGATGCGCCAGCCCGTTGTATTTAATGCAGGACGGGCACGTCCCGCACGAATCCGCCTCCCCGCGCCCGGTACAGTTCAGGTATCGGGCATAGGCCAGCGCCAGCTGAAAGCCTCCGTTTCCTTCCGCGCCACAGAACAGGCGCGCATGGGGAACGACGCCTTTGCGCGCCGTTTCCGTCAGGTGTTTCTTCAATTCTTCCTGTCCCGTCACATCTCTGAAATACATCCGTCCGATTATTTTTTTTGTACATTTAACTTTTCTCCCGGGATGGCGTCCCGCTCCCTGTTTTCCTCCTGCCGCCCCGCTTCCCGTCCGGCACATTCAACTTTTTCCTGCGTGATTCGGCCCCGGTCGACAGCTTTGTTCCATGACAGGCACAGCGCCTCGCGGACTTCGTGTTTCGCGGGTATATAATTTTCACACTTCATGTTTTCCAGCGCCGCGTCGTTTTCCCGATCGGTGTCCGGCGGCTCGACGCCATTTTCCAGCCGGAAGTTCAGATACGGGAGGTGGCATATCTTCACGTTTTTACTTCTGTCCGGCTCGTTTTCGGGCAGATAGCACAGGACAAGTTTCGGGTTTTTCGTCTCGTTCTTGTGATAGCGCACGTAGGTGAAGCTGTAAAGGTTCGCCAGTTCCGCATACAGGTCAACGACCGTATCCAGCTGGCCGGGAGAGGCGATGAAAACGGAATCGAGCGGCCACACCGGCGAACGCGACTTGACGGGAACGTCCGGCATCTCCCGGAGGGGAGGTATCAGACGAATCCCGTACCGGGCGGCAATCCGCATGACGTCATCGTGATAATAGCGCATCAGGTCGCGCGAATACTGGTCCCAGCGCTTTTTGTGGTACAGGATAATATGGCTGTCCATCGCCACATACGAGCCGGCCTCAAACAAAAATCCCCGTTTTTTGTCCATTAAAACATATTCGTTATATTTCATCCCGTCGGGAGATGTTTTTTTCCCCATGCTCACGATTTCTATTTCCGTGTCATATTTCCTGCTCAGATTCCGGGCTACATTCCCCGCCGAGTACGGGTCAGAATGTTTCGTCGTACAATTATTAAACAGTATAACCGCCAAAATGTAAGGAAATATTATTTTAAAACTTGTCCGCATAATCAATTTTGCTGTATTCAATGCAAATATACGGGTTATTTCGCAACAAACAATATTTCGCCGTACAAATGTGCAATCATCCGGACGCCCGGCTTCCGCACGGCAGACGGAAACGGCGGTTTTTTCGCTGCGCCCAGCGGAGAAAAACCGTATCGGAAAAGGGCGCCCGGAAACGTCATGCCGCTTTCCGGGCGCCCTTTTTATCTGTTCCCGCTTCGTCAGTGAAGCGCTATTTTCTGCCTTTCGTTATCACCAAAAGCTACAATATACACGCCTTTTGGAAAACGGGTGGCGTCTATCGTGGTTGTGCCTGCCGGAACGGAACTTTCGTACAGTTTCGCGCCGGAAAGCGCATAAACTGCAACCTGTTTCGGACGCCCGCTGCGGATGTGAATCATGCCGCTATGCGACCAGGCCGACGACGGGGATATATCGACCGCTCCGTTACCGGTGTCCGTGCCTTCCGAATAGTAATAGATCTCATACCAGTCCAGCGCCGTCAGTTGCAGTGTTGCGTTCCATAAATAATATGAGAGGATCAGCGGTCGGCTGTCCGCATCGTATTCACAAGTCATTTTCTGGAATAAATTATCACTGTTATAATGGGTCTGTTCATACAGTGTTACGTTTCTATTCGCATCGTACCGATACCTGATTTGTCTTTTCCTTTCGTAGTTATACATGTCGATATGCAGGATGTCATTATTTTCGTTGTAAGTGAGATAATAAGCCTCTTGA
>JAIRYY010000150.1 GCA_031267485.1 Tannerella sp. | reverse complement strand
GCGGCAAAGGCCGGATTGAACTGTAACTGCCGGGAATGACAGCAATGACAGGGAGCCGGCGCAACAACAGACCCGGGCAGGACATGGACAGAGCGCCCGACTTCACGCAGAGCATTGATAGAGCCGGCATGTATGGCAAACATTCACAAACGTGTATACAGACAGGACGGAAAAGAAAAAAGCGTCCTGCTGTCCGTAAATCCCGAATCATATTCCAGACGCGACCATATCACGCTTAATATGAGTTTTGACGACGGGAATAACCTGAGTTCGACGTAAGAGGCAATTTCCGGTGACGACGGTATTTGCCTTTCGAGTAGAGACGTAGAGACGTAGCGTGCTACGTCTCTACACCGTTCATCGTTTACAGTTAGATTCGCTCTGTTATGAATGCCCTCCGGGCAAGCGACCGTTTATCTTCAGGTATTTATTGTAATTCTCAGGTCGAACTCAGGTTATAAACCCCCGTAAATCCGTCTGATACCGCCCGCGTGTCCGCCCTCAGCTTATACGTGTATACGCTCTCAGCTTATGCGCGTATACGCGGCTGGCTTTTCAGTGTATACGCTGCAGGCCTACCAGCGTATACACTTATAGTACTATAAGTGTATACACCGAAGGTACTATAAGTGTATACACTGCAGGCCTACCCGCGTATACACCGAAGGTACTATCAGCGTATACGCTGAAGGTACTATCAGCGTATACACCGAAGGTACTATCAGCGTATACACCGAAGGTACTACCTGCATATACGCAGCAGGCCTGTCCGCGTATACGCGGAAAGCCGGGAAGCGTATGCCGCGATGTAGCGGAAGCGTATTGACCGGAGGGCATTCCTGTCAATCGCCTTATTCTCCGCAGGAGATTCACCGTTTTTGTATGGTGAAACCCCCTTCGGGGAGGTATTCGCCGGGGGGTGGGATTCCATATTTTCTATTGAGGTGAAACAATTAATCACTAATCATTAATCATTAATCACTGAAAATATTTTCTATTGATGTGAAACAATTAATCACTAATCATTAATCATTAATCACTGAAAGGCTGATTCCATATTTTCTATTGAGGTGAAACAATTAATCACTAATCATTAATCATTAATCACTGAAAGGTTTTCTATTGATGTGAAACTTAATGGCCGGAAAACATGTTAAAAAAAGCCTCATACCATCGTCATTCCTGCCCGCTGGCGACGACGGTATGAGGCTTTCGAGACAGCTCTCTGCCTGACGGTGCATCGCCGGCGGAGAGGAGCTGTTAACCGTAATTCTCTATGAGCGCTTTTATGACCGAAAAGAACAGGGTCAGGGATGTTATACAGAGAACAACGGATGCGATGAACACGTATAACGCCCACATTGCCCATGATTTCTGCACTCTCCGGAAATGACTGAAGTCTTTCCAGTACCGTCCTTTCCAGGCCCAGGCATTACCCTTGATGCCGAGAACAATGTTGATAATTAACGCGGCAGCCCAGCCCACATAAGGTATCAAAGCGACCAGCGGCCAGTATACGCCGTTAAATATTCCCCAGAGCCATCCGAAGAAGAAAGCGCCCCAGTTCCAGGCATTAAGTTCACGGTCGAGACTTCTGCCGGACGTATAACTGTCGGAGAAACCGGAGGCGGGAGGCGGCGTTTGCGAGCCGGGGTATGGCGCGCCAAACGCCTGTCCCTTCGGTTCGGTCGGCCGCTGCGACGGCAGGGAAAGGGCATTGTTGATTGTGCTCCACGGCAGAACATACTGTTTGCCCAGCATTACCACATCATTCGGGAATATTTCTATCTTTGAACGATGAATAAAATTATTGTTTACATAAGACCCGTTGGTGCTGATATCTTCAAACGATATCCGCCCGTTGCTGTAATAAATGTTCGCATGAGTCCTGCTTACTCCATCATAAGATTCACTTACGTGAATGTCATTCGACGGATCTCTTCCTGCTGTGATTTTACGTTCCATACTTTTTTTATTTATTAAGTTATTAATATGTTGAATTATGTTGTTGTTGTTTTACGGTTCGGGATTATAAATGTACCGCATACAGTACAGGCCCAGTGCAATCAGGCAAAACAGTAATATTGCGACAATGAGAATGAGCTTTACGACCGGGCTTTTTCTCGGGCGTTTCGGCTTGCCGGCCTCGCCGTCCGCAGTGTCGGCGACCGCTCCTCTGCCGGCTTCATCCGCGACATTCGCCTCCGGGATGATTTTGCACAGGGCGACCGTCACATTGTCCTGCCCGCCTTCCCTTAAAGCCGATTCTATCAGCGTGTTTTTACACACATCCACATCCCCGGCTGTCCCGGTCATTATTCCTTCAATCGCCCGGTCCCTCAGCATGCCCGACAGGCCGTCGGTGCACAATAAAATCACTTCGCCGTCGCAAAGCCCGTGTCCGACAAAATCAGGTACGGCTGTTTCTCCCGGATCGCCCAGGCTTCGTGTGATGATGTTGCTGTTCGGATGGCTAAAGGCCGCCTCATCGTCCAGCCGGCCACTGTCAACCAGTTCCTGGACATACGAATGGTCTTTCGACAGCCGGATCAGTCCCGATTCGGGATGAAAGGAATACGCCCGGCTGTCTCCGCACCAGGAAACATATACGTTTTTATCAAGAATCCAGGCCATGATAATCGTGGTGCCCATCCCCAAAGTATCCGGATTCTCCCGCGCATGTTCTCGTATCGCGTTATCGGCGGAAACGATGGCCGCCGTCATGAAATCCTTTATTGACGCGGTTCGGCGGATGACATCGTCCGTTATATTCTCCGGCAGGAATGATTTTTGAATGCTGTCAATGGCTATACCGGACGCCACTTCGCCGGCATTCATGCCGCCCATGCCGTCGGCAACGACCAGCAGACATCCTTTCTCCCTCAGCGTGATGTGGCTGACCCTGTCTTTCGGTATGAACCATTCCTGTCCGGCAAGATTGGCGTTTACCACGAAATTATCCTCATTGTTGGAACGCTGCAATCCCACATCCGTTCCTGCCGTCAACTGAAAATGAACCTTATTCGTCATCTGTATTTTCCTTTTTTAATTCATACATTACCTTATCTTATTGCCGAAACGGGAATCCCGTAATTATATTCGCCGTTTTCGGGAGAGCCGATTTCTTAGAAGTTGCACAGCTCATCGTGACAGGTCTTAATAGTCAAACAAAAATCGCCGGTCTCCCAGAACAATGATATCGCCGGGCTTCAGTTCGGTCTTTTCCGACACGTACAGACAGGTCGTTTTCAGCTCGCTCCGGTCCTGAATAAACCAGCGTTTGTTTTCGCACGTCAACACAGCCTGCGCTTTGGAGGTTATCGTGATATTGTCCGGTTCCGTGTTCGCCCTGTTCAGGATAATCTCCCCGCCGGAAAAAGACAGGGGGGCTACGGAAATGGGTTCTTTTTCGTCCGGGACTAACGTGAGCGAACAGTACGAACGTTTTCCGGGACGTACCGTCGGGCGACCGCTGCCGTCTTCCGGCGCCGGCGCGTCGGGTATCGCTGCGCCGGGCGTTGCCGCGCTGCCCGGCATCGTGACTTTCGGCGTTGCACCGCCCGGCATTGTTACATTCGGTATCGTGCTGCCAGGCATGGTGGCTTTTGGCGTTGCCGCTCAGCCCGGAATCGTTACATTCGGTATCGCGCTGCCCGGCATGGTGGCTTTCGGTGCCGCTGCGCCGCCCGGCATCGTTACATTCGGTATCGCGCTGCCCGGTATGGTGGCTTTTGGCGTTGCCGCGCCGCCCGGTATCGTTACATTCGGTATCGCGCTGCCAGGCATGGTGGCTTTTGGCGTTGCCGCGCCGCCCGGTATTGTTACATTCGGTATCGCGCTGCCCGGCATGGTGACCTTTGGCGTCGCTGCGCCGCCCGGCATGGTGACTTTCGGCGCGGCCACATCCGGCGTTGCTGCTCCCGGCGCGTCTTCCTTATCGGATAAGGCGGCGCCACATTCCGGGCAAAAATAATAATCCGAAGCGACAGCGCTTTTGCAATTATAGCATATACGCGAAGTCGGGTTCCGGTCCGGCCTGTCCGCCGGGGAATTGCCTCCGTCCCTGTCTGAAAAGACCAGACTTTCGCTCACTGTTTTCCTGGAGTTGAAATCAGTATCAACCGCAAGTCCGGGAGAAGTAAAAGAGTTTCGTTCTTCATGCAACGGCTGGTTGCACTTCACGCACCTTGTGCTGTTTTCGGGATTGTCCCATCCACAATTTCTGCATCTCATAATATTATATTTTATAATTAAATTACCAGCGATATATATATCCGACCCTTATCTGAATTTTGTTAAGCCGGTGTACATAATTGTCAATTGCCACATTGTCCGCATTGTCGCCTGCGGGCATGCGTTCGGAGTTCCAATAATCCCCGTTTGCGATATTCATCAGGCCCATATCATAGTAAACCCCCACGTTGAAGCCTGCATACTCAATCGCCGTACCGATGGATACGCCGGCGTTCAGGTTTCGGAAAGGCGCGTTTTTGAAATCAGACCTGTTGCCGCCCGGTTGGTCTCCCGTCCGGGACAGTGAGCCGGTTTTGCCGAACAAATCCAGTTCTCCCGCGAGGGCGTTGCTTCTCGAGTAAATACCGCCTGTTGGCCGGTCATCACTATTGTAGTATTCCAGCAGCGCGGGCCAGTCCAGCGTTCCCTGGATTTTGGCCTTGCCCGTGATGCCGTATCCGACATACGGCCCCGCGCTTACCTGCCAGATCAGTTTTTCGGACAGGCGATGCCGGTAGGAAAGCAGAACCGGCAGTTCGATATAATTTAATGTATATTTCTCCGTGATGTTATAGAAGACCGTCCCCTCAAGGTAAGTCGATGACGTATAATCTCTGATGATGTCATTGCGTTCTCCCTTTATTTTATTGTTCATGCTTATGTTCGTATAATACAGTCCGGTCTGGAGATAGATGTTTTCCGATATTCGGATGTCGGCAACCACGCCTCCGCTAAATCCCGGTTCCGCAAGGGAATAGGAGGGGGTTTCCGATTTCCCGCCGTAACCGTAATTGACGGCGCTGCCCAAAACGGATGACGATTTGACGCTGAAATCCGGAATCAGGACATTCGCCATGATGCCGAAAGAGATTTTACGGCCTGCCGCCGGAGATTCGCGGCCGGATACGTCATCGCGCGCCGGAGCAGATTCGCGGCCGGATACGACGCGGCGACCGGCTGTGCCGCGGCGTTCGGATGTGGCGTCGCGACCGGATGCGGCGTCGCGTTTGCGTTCGGATGCTTCGGGCGCCGTCTCCGGTACGGCGTTAGCCTGTAACGGCTTGCGGGCGTCCTGTTTTATTTCCACACCGATCGTCTGCCTGCCCGTTTTGAGCTGTATAATTTCATTCCTTGCCTGGTTCGTCTGATTTTCCAGGCATACGATGATCAATCCGTCCGTTCCGGCTTTCCGCACGTTACACCAGGCCGGAAAATCCCCAATCGTCCAGTTTTCACCGTTTGTTGATATCCGGACACTGTCCGTGCCTCCCGGCGACGCATATTCGAGCGTCTTTTTCGATACGGTCAGATATTCCGCGGCGGCTTCCTGTTCGATGGAAACCGTCCGGCTGCTGTTGCCGCCTTTTATTTCCACGGTTGTATTTCTGGAGAGACTTGATTTGTTCGGATTGCAGGTGATGACGACCAGGTTGCCGCCTCTCTTCGCATCGCACCAGTCCGCCGTTTCCGACACAGTCCACCCGTCGTCGCCCGACACGGTGATATTCTCAATACCTCCCTGCTCGGAAAACCGCAGGTTCTCCCTGGAAAGCCGGACAGACGCCGGCGCGGGTTTGGACGCGGGTTTGGACGTAGGTTTGGACGTGGGCGCAGGCGTCGACGCGGGAGTAGTTGCGGGGGTGGCTGCGGGAGGCGAATCAATAGCTTTTTTGCATTCGCTGATCCTTTTTTTACAGTCATCCAGCAGTTTTGCGTCGCATATCCCGGCCGCTTCGAACTTTTTGACCGCTTCCTGATAGCTGTTCCTGTTCTTTTTGTTCATCAAAGCAAGGCCCTCGTTATAAATATTCATACAGATGGGATCCTGTGCCCGGATATTACCGCCGGGCAGGAAAAGCGCCGACAGGGCGAATAACAGCAAAAAGTATTTCTTTTTCATGATTTATGGGGTTATTATTGGTTTATTACTACATGCTCATACCGCTCGCTCAAAGAGTTTGCCCTTTCGGTAAAGGCCTCAGCCGCCGGAAGAATGTCAAGATTCTTCATTTTCTCCGCTGTATTTAAAAATTCATCGCGCGTTTTTAAAATCAGGGACTTCGTGTTGTCGATTTTTTCACGGGCGTTATTCTTCAACAGCGAATCATCCAGGTTTTCCGCGCTCTTCAGCGCCAGCTGATAATTCTCCAGGGCGTCCACGTACATCAGGAAATTCTCCACCGCCTCCTGTCCGATACCCTTGAGCGTGTCCCCCTGAAGGATATATTGATTGTAGAGGTTCACCGCTTTCTTTTTTTCACGGCTGTCGGATATCCTGTCAGCGGCAAAAAATGCGGCAATCACGAAAGCGGCGAATATCAGTCCGCCAACCAGTGCGATGACGATTTTGCCGGCGCTCCTTCCGGTTCCGTCCGCATCGGCGCCAATGCCGTCATCATGACCGTCGCCGTCATAACCGCCGCCACCGCTGCCTCCGTTATAACCGCCGCCGCTGCTATCATAACCGCCATCGCCATGCCCGCTGCCGCCGTCATGGCTGCTGCCGCCGTTGTCGCGTATCGTGACCTGTCCTTGTTCCACGTTCGTCTCCAGCATCTTCCTGGCACAGACGCTTATCTCCCGGGCAGTCGGACGGTCCCAGGTATTCAATGCCAGGCACCGGTAAACGAGCTGTTTCAGTTTATTGGAATATTTCTGTTTAATCACGGGGATTTCGGCGCCGTTTTTCTGCAGTAACCCGCCATACTCCCCGAAAGGAACATTCCCCGTCAGCAGTTCGAACATCGTGGCGCCTAAGGAATAAACGTCGCTGGCCTTAACCGGATCCGGATTGCTTCCGAACCGTTCGGGCGCCATGTACGCCAGCGTTCCCCCCGTGGTAGCCACGGTAGTTGCCTTGCGCAACGTCCTGCGGATCTGGATGCTGATGCCGAAATCCGTTATCACAAACCGGCCGTTCCGGTCGATCAGGATATTGTCCGGTTTGATGTCCTGGTGTAAGATCGGAGGATTGCTCGAATGAAGATAATGCAAACCTTCCGATACATCCCGGAGGAAACGCCATGCATTTCTTTCATCTATCCGGTCGATGAGTTTCTGCGCCGAGCCGTTCTCGCAGTAGGCCAGCACGAGATATGGCATCTTTTCATAATGGTCGTAATGAGACGGTTTCAGGAGATTGCTGTGGTTCAGGTTGAACAGCAGGGCAAATTCATGAATGAACACTTTAATCCCCTCGTCATCCAGCCCCCCGCTCGGAGCATAAAATTTCAGGGCGACCTTGGTGGATGTCATGATGTCATCCGCCAGCCAAACCTCCGAGAATCCGCCTCTGCCCAAAATCCTCTGCAACAAGTACCGTTCATTAACTAATGTCTGCTCCTTTAACATAATATCAAAATTTGCGTAAAAGTACTGTTATTTTTTAATTGTGCAAATATGTTCATGAATGCGGTGCAAAGATAGCAGTGAAAAAAAAATGCCAATACCCCATTTGTGGGGTATTTTTGTTTTTGATGAAAAAAAAATTAATGCTGTCCGGCAAAAGTTCAAAATTTGGGACAAAATAATCATTAAAAACAAAAAAAACGCTAATTATTTGGTTATGGTTAAATTTCTCTTTATTTTTGACGCCGTGATTGACAGTTTGTAAGATGATAAGGTGAATCCACTGATTAAGCGTGAAAAACAATATATTATCCAAAGTGAAATTTATTAATAAACATGGTTATGGACAAATCAAGAAGAGATTTTTTATCGGCGGCCGCGACAGGCGCCGTGGCTTCGGTGGTTACGCCGAAAGCGTTTGGGAGTGAGGTCATGAATAAGATCGGTCAGCCGACGGTTATTCCAAAAGAGGCATTCGGGGCAAACGACCGTATCCGCGTGGCCGTGCTGGGTGTTAACGGACGGGGTAATTCGCACATCGAAGAGTTGATGAAACAGAAAAACGCCACCGTGGCGGCGTTTTGCGACCCGGATCTGGTGGTTCTGAGGGAAAAAGCGGGAAAGTTTGAGGAAAAGTACAAGCAGAAAGTTGCGATTGAACAGGATTTCCGCAAGTTGTATGAGAGTAAGGACATTGACGCCGTCACGCTTGCGACGCCCAACCACTGGCACGCCCTGCAGGTGATTCTCGCCTGTCAGGCCGGCAAGGACGTGTATGTCGAGAAACCTGCCACGCACAATATTTATGAGGGCAGGAAGATGATTGAGGCAGCCTACAAGTATAACCGCATCGTGCAGCATGGCGTGCAGCTGCGCAGTTCGGTCGCCATTCGCGAGGCCGTTCAGCACTTGCGCGACGGACTGATCGGACGGGTTTACATGTCACGCGGCCTGGTTTATCGCTGGCGTCCCGACATTGGCAACAAGGGCATCTCGAAGATACCCGACGGACTGGACTACGATTTGTGGTGCGGACCGGCTCCGATGGCGCCGTTCACGCGCAATCTGGTGCATTACAACTGGCACTGGCACTGGAACTACGGCAATGGAGACGTTGGCAATCAGGGCATCCACGAAACGGATCTCTGCATGTGGGGTCTGGATGTCGGACTGCCGGAGCGCATCACCTCGATGGGCGGGAAATTCCTTTGGGACGACTGCAAGGAGGTGCCTGAAGTACAGACTTCTATCTATCACTATCCGAAAGAGAAGAAAATCATTCAGTTTGAAGTGCGCAACTGGTGCACCAATCTCGAAGACGGTGCAGGCGTGGGTAATATTTTCTATGGAGACAAGGGCTATCTGGTCGTGAAAGGCTACGGCACGTACGAAACTTATCTTGGCGAGAAACGCGAAAAAGGGCCGTCGCGCTCCGAGCGGGGCGAGCTGGGGCTTCATTTCGAGAACTGGCTTGATGCCATCCGCGCTCGCGACATGAGCCTGCAGAATGCTCCCGTCGAGACGGGACACCTCTCGTCGGCGCTGGCGCATCTGGGGAATATCTCATACCGTCTTGGCCGTCAGCTGGACTTCGATCCCGTTTCCGAACAGTTCACAGGCGACGAGGATGCAAACCGCATGAGGACGCGCGAATACCGTCCGCCATTCGTTTTACCGGAAAAAATATAACATTTTAACTTGTAATACGATGAAGAAGTTACTATTATTTTGTGCGGTATGTACCGCGATGACCGCCGGTATTTCATTGCAGGGATGCGGGGGAAGCTCCGTCGAGTTTGTTGTGGATGAAGATAATGCAAGAGTAGACGTGCTGTATGGCGGCCAGCTTTTCACGTCGTATATCTATCCCGGCGATCTGGAAAAACCTGTTCTCTATCCTCTCCGTACGGCGAAGGGAACGGTTGTTACACGCGGTTTCCCGCGTGACCCGAATCCGGGCGAACGCGTCGATCACCCGCATCATGTCGGTATGTGGTTCAATTTCGGCGATGTCAACGGGCTGGATTTCTGGAACAATTCCTACGCAATACCGGCGGAGAGGAAACCGAATTACGGCTCTATCCGCCACCGCCGTATCGTGAAGGCTGAAAGCGGCCCGGAGCGGGGCGAGCTGGCGGTCGAATGTGACTGGGTCGACTATCAGGGCGCCGTGCTGCTCAGGGAAGCGGCGAGCTACATTTTCAGCGGCAAGGGCGACTGGCGCATCATCGACCACATAACGACGCTTACCGCGCAGCAGGATACGGTTACCTTTACGGACAACAAGGAGGGTTTGATCGCCATACGGGTTGACCGTGCGTTTGAAGAGCCGTCAACCCGCCCGGAGATTTTCCTCGATGCGGCAGGCAACCCTACTTCCGTCCCCGCGATGAACAACGAGGGCGTCAACGGGCATTACCGTAACAGTGAGGGACTGGACGGGGAGAAAGGTATATGGGGCAAGCCCGCCGGCTGGGTCAGCCTTTCGGCCGAAAAAGGCGGCGAGAGCATCACGCTTGCCATCATCGACCATGCCGATAATCCCGGTTACCCGGCCCATTCGCATGCCCGGGGTTACGGACTTTTTGCGCATAACAACATGGGCAGCCGGGTTTTCGACTCTTCGGCGCCCCTGTTCCAACTGGTGTTGAAACGCGGCGAATCGGTTACGCTCCGCCATCGCATCATCATCAAGACCAATGGCTTCGCAACGGATGCGGAACTGAATGAACTTGAAGCCACATTCTCCCAATAAAACAGGGGATGAATCCTGTATATGCCGCGTCGCATTTCGCTGACGCGGCATTTTTTTTTCCTTCTTAAAAAAAAATCTTCCTTTTGACGTTATATTTTTTCCTTTGCAACGTCATCAGGGTAAATATGCGACTGGAACGATTCAAGACAGATATCATACCTCTCCGGAAGACGCTTTTCGCGGTAGCTCTGAAATTGATGCAACAGGAAGAGGATGCCGAAGATGCGACGCAGGAGACCTTGCTTCGCCTGTGGAATATCCGCGGGCAGCTGGATGCGGTGGCCAATCCGGGAGCGTTCGCCGTGCAGACCGTCAGGAACATCTGCATCGACCGTCTGCGGGCGCAGAGGAGAATTGCGGATGTCGACGATCTGACCGGGGAAACGGATCATGAAACGCCCTATACGGAAATCGAACGCAGGGATGCCGTCGCGCTTGTCCGGCGAATCATTGAACGTCTGCCGGTTTTGCAGCAGACCATCATCAGGATGCGCGACATCGAAGGGTATGAACTGCAGGAGATTGCCGCGATAACCGGCACGCAGGTGAGCGCCGTCACGGTGAATCTTTCCCGTGCGCGGAAAAATGTACGGAATCAATATATGAAAATAATGAATTATAGATTATGAGAAAAGGAAAAACAGACATGGAATCGCTGGTTGAAGCGTATTTCGACGGATTGACCGGCCTGGAGGAGGAAGAGTTTCTCCGCGATTATTTCCGGAAAGACAACCTGCCGGAAACGTTGAAGGCGTATCAGCCTATCTTCCGCTATCTGGCAGCCGAACGGCGGGAAACGCGCCGCCGCACGCATCTTCGGCCACTCCGGCGGACTGCGCTGGCGTGGAGCGCGGCGGCTGCCGTCCTGCTCCTGTGCCTCGCATTGCCGTTTGCTTTCCGCACGCACGAAGCGGCATCGCCGGAGGTTTCGTATATGTACATCAGTGGAGAAAAATATACGAACATCGACCTTGTCCGGTCGGAGGCGCTCAAATCCCTTGAACATCTTGCCGAAAGTAACGAATCGGCGCTTTCTTCGCAGATTGAAGCGCTGGAGGCGTTTTTCTGACAATAATTTTAAAACGGAACGATATGGATACGACAAGAAAAATAATTGTTTTACTGTGCCTCCTCGCCTCCTGCGGGCTGGCAAATGCGCAGGGAGGGCTGCGTGTCGACGGTATTTTCGACGGCTACGGCAGACAAAAGGGAGCCGTCCTGATTGAACTGGCAAAAGACGTGCTTGGACGGCATACCCGCATCAGCCGCTACCGGAGCCTGACGATTCCAGTCGATTCCGCCGCTGTCCGCACGACCCTGGACGCGATCCGGACAGACCTGAAAAACGGAACGGTTCTGGCGGAATCGCAAAAGGACGGGATGACGGAAACCGGATATTATCACCTGTCGGAGAAGACGGGCCGGCCGGAGAACGAATACATCCTGTTCAGCGCCAAATCTCCGAAGATGACACTGATTTACATCCGCGGCGACTTCCCGCCCTCGCGTCTGGAGGACGAACTGGGCAAACTGAAGGATTTATTTATTAAAGTGGACAACAAACGAATCAAATTATAAGCATTATGAAAAAAATTTCAAGACTGATTGCGTGCGCCCTGCTGGTTACACTCCCCGCAGGGGCGCAGGAATACGCCGAAGCGAGTGAAAAACCGGCGGAGAAAACAGTGATATTGCTGAATGGCTCGTCCTACGATTTTATCTTCAACTGGAAGAAGAAACCGACCGAATCGCACTGGAAAGGTGTTGGTTTTGCCTTTTCCGGCCTGGAAGACCTGCATGGCGCCGATCTGAATCCGAACAGTTCCTATTCGATCATGTTAAACCTGACGGACTATACCGTCCCCCTGAGTTACCATTTCCTGTTTGTTACCGGCCTGGGTTTTGACTGGTCGCGCTATCATTTCAGGGGAAATACGGGCTTGCAGTATGTCGACGGCGTCGCCGGCTTCTTCAGGGATACGGAACGGGACTATAAATCCAGCAAACTGCTGGTCTATTACGCGACGGTTCCCCTTATGCTGGAATATCAGACGAAAACCGGGCCGCATTCGCACTTTTTCGTCTCCGGAGGCGTGGAGGGATTATTTAAGTATTATTCCAAATCGCAGCTGGATATCCGCCGTCCGCAGGGCGGTCTTGAGAAAATCAACTATCGCAATCCGAACATCCCGCCATTGAATGTCCGCCTGATGTTGCGCGCCGGATTCGATCACTTCAGTTTCTTCGGCTATTACCAGCTTTTCTCCATGTTCGAAAACGGGAAAGGCCCGGATGTCCGCTCTTTCGGCATCGGACTGATGCTTAATTAAGCGCCGCGCAGCCCTGCAGACCCGGGTTCGATATAAGCAAAGTCCGTCAGGGGTTTCACATCAATAGAAAATATTTTCAGTGATTAATGATTAATGATTAGTGATTAATTGTTTCACATCAATAGAAAATATTTTCAGTGATTAATGATTAATGATTAGTGATTAATTGTTTCACATCAATAGAGAATATTTTCAGTGATTAATGATTAATGATTAATTGTTTCACCTCAATAGAAAATATGGAATCAACCCCCGGCAAAGACCTCCTCAGGGGTTTCATCATGCAAAAGCGGTGAATCTCCTGCGGAGAATAAGGCGATTGATATGAATAATACGCTTCCGCTACATCGCGGCATACGCTTCCCGGCTTTCCGCGTATACGCGGATAGGCCTTCCGCGTATGCGCGGATAGTACCTTCCGCGTATATGCGGATAATCCTTCCGCGTATGTGCGGATAATCCTTCCGCGTATGTGCGGATAATCCTTCCGCGTATATGCGGATAATCCTTCCGCGTATGCGCTTCCGGGCCGCCGGGCAATAAACAGGTAATTCATATCTTTATCTTACATCGAACTGACGTTGCGCGGCGCTTTCCGGACTCACTGCCGGCGCGGACTGCACAAGCCCGCACCGGCCGGCTAACACGTTACGCGAATGTTTTGCTTGAACACAGGTTTTTGCAGGTGATCCGGCGAGTACCGGAAAATGACCTGTACGGATAAGCCAAATCAGGCTGATGCCTGTTATTTGCACCAGCCTGATTATTGCACGGCATCCGGTTCTTACTCAACCGGCTGCCTGAGGGTGTAAGCCTTTAAAACTCCGCGTTGTTTGGCGTGCGGGGGAACGGGATCACATCGCGGATGTTCGCCATGCCGGTGACGAACAGGAGCAGTCGCTCGAATCCCAGTCCGAATCCGGCATGCGGGCAGGCGCCGAATTTGCGCGTATCCAGATACCACCACATATCTTTCATCGGGATATTCATTTCCCGGATGCGCGTCACGAGTTTGTCGTAGTCCGCTTCGCGTTCCGAACCGCCTATTATTTCACCGATTTTCGGGAAGAGGACGTCCATTGCGCGTACGGTTTTTCCGTCGTCGTTCTGTTTCATGTAAAACGCCTTTATCTCTTTCGGATAGTCTGTCAGTATGACGGGGCGGTTGAAGTGGTTTTCGACGAGATAACGTTCATGTTCGGACGCGAGGTCGGCTCCCCAGTATACCGGAAATTCGAACCTGTGCCCCTTTGCGACGGCATCCTCCAGGATTTTTATTCCCTCGCTGTAGGGCAGCCTGACGAAGTCTTCTTTCAGTACGCTTTCGAGCCGGTCCGTCAGTTCGCCGTCGAACCGTTCGCTCAGGAACCGTATGTCGTCGAGGCAATTATCCAGCGCCCACTGTACGCAATATTTGATAAATTCTTCGGCGAGGTCCATGTTTTCCCTTATCCCGTTGAATGCCACTTCCGGCTCAATCATCCAGAACTCGGCGAGATGCCGCGGCGTATTTGAGTTTTCCGCCCGGAATGTAGGCCCGAAAGTATAGACGGCGCCCAGTCCCATGGCCGCCAGTTCGCCCTCCAGCTGTCCGGAGACCGTGAGGCTTGCCTGTTTGCCGAAGAAATCGCCGTCATAAACGATAGCGCCCCTGTCGTCTTTCTTCAAATCGTATAAATTGAGCGTCGTCACCTGAAACATTTGTCCGGCGCCCTCGCAGTCGGATGCCGTTATGACTGGCGTATGGAAATAGAAAAAGCCTCTGTCGTGAAAGAATTTATGAATGGCAAAAGCCATGTTGTGGCGTATGCGGAAGACTGCGCCGAACGTGTTTGTTCGCGGACGCAGATGAGCAATCTCGCGCAAAAACTCCAGGGAGTGGCCTTTTTTCTGCAGGGGATAAGAATTGGGGTCTGCCGTTCCCAGGACTTCGATATGGTCTGCCTGTATTTCAACGTTCTGTCCCTTTCCCTGCGACTGAACCAGTTTGCCGTTCACACTGATACACGCTCCGGTTGTTACCGGTTTGAGTATATCTTCTCCCAGCCTGTTTATGTCGGCGACAATCTGGATATTATGTATCGTCGAACCGTCATTCAGCGCGATGAACGCAATCTGTTTGCTTCCCCTTCGCGTGCGTACCCAGCCTTTGACGTTTACGTCAGCGCCGTACGCTTCCATTCCCAAAACCTTACTGATTCTTGTTCCAGTCATAACTGCATCTGTTTAAAAATTAAGTAGCCATATCATTCGTAAGCTCCCATGCGAAGCGAGTTTACTTCATGCTCGGAGAGATAGCGCCATTTTCCGCGCCCGAGATTTCTCTTCGTCAGTCCGGCAAAATATACGCGGTCGAGTTTCGTCACGTGATAACCGAGCGTTTCGAACATGCGCCTTACAATCCGGTTTTTGCCGGAGTGAATTTCGATGCCGACCTGGCTTTTGTCGTCGTCGTTTGCATAACTTATGGCATCCGCATGTATTTCGCCGTCTTCCAGTTCGATGCCGTTGACTAATTTCTCCATGTCGTCAACAGCCACTTCGCGGTCAAGCCATACGTGATAAATCTTTTTCTTCTTAAATGACGGATGCGTCAGCTTGGCAGCCATCTCGCCGTCGTTCGTAAGCAGCAGCACGCCGGTTGTGTTACGGTCCAGACGGCCTACCGGATAGATGCGCTCTATGCATGCGTTCTTAACCAGGTCCATGACGGTTTGCCTGTTCTGCGGGTCGTCGGAAGTTGTCACACAATTTTTCGGCTTGTTCAGCAGGATGTAAATCTTGCTTTCTATCTGCACGGGCTGGTCGCGGAAAGAGACCTTATCCATGCGTGTTATTTTTGTCCCGAGTTCCGTTATGGCCTCGCCATTTACCGTGACGGCGCCAGCCTGGATAAATTCGTCGGCTTCGCGGCGCGAACATACGCCTGCGTTGGCAAGATACTTGTTTAAGCGTATCGGCGCCGCAGGGTCCGTTACGACCTCCTGATATTTGACGGGCTTCGGGAAAGTTTGCCTGGCGTAATCCCACTGCTGCGGCCTGCGCATATTGCCTCCCCCTCCGGGTCTTCTTTGCTGATATCCGCCGCCCTGGTTGTATCCGCCGCGGTTATCGCCGCCCTGATTGTAACCGCCGCGATTGTAGCCGCCACCCTGGTTGTAGCCGCCGCCCTGATTATATCCGCCTCCCTGGTTGTAGCCGCCTCTTTGGTTGTAGCCGCCACCCTGGTTATATCCACCGCCCTGGTTGTAGCCGCCACCTTGATTGTAGCCGCCGCCCTGGTTGTATCCCCGCTGCTGATATCCGCCCTGCCTGTTACCGCCGCCCTGGTCGTAGCTTCTCCGCGGCTGGTATCCGCCGCCACTCTGGCTGTTAGTGTTGTAGCTGCGTCTTTGCTGATACCCGCCCGGCGTGTAGTTCCGCTGCTGGTATCCGCCCTGTTCGCTGTCCTGCGGCTGGTCGTCCTGGCTATAATGGCGCGGCTGATATCCGCCCTGTTCTCCGGGCGCGTTATAGTTTCTTCTCTGATAGCCGCCGTCTCCGGAATGATACCTGTTGTCGGAATCACTGTCTCCCGAACGCGGACGTCTCTCTCCATCCTGCGGCGAATAGGGACGCTGCTGAAAAGGCGACGACTGTCTTGTCTGTCCGTATACCGGCTGATAAGGGCGGCCTGTCGGCATGGAACTGTTGTAGTCCACTTTGCGCGTGTCTTTGATACGTAGACGCTTTCCCTTTGGTTTTTCACCCTCGATAGCGCCTGCACTTGCACCGGCATTTGCACTTGCACTTGCGGCTCTGTCCTGTCCGTGGTCTTCCGAAGAAGAACCTTCCCTGTCTGAAATCTCATTTCCCGATGTGGCTTTCGATTCGTTTTTTTCTGTTAAATCCATGTTGTTAAATATTTAATTTTGAATACTTGCAATCTCACGATTACGTTAATAAATTTTATACGCCCACATAATTTTGCGGTGTAACTGTTTTCAATTCGTTTTTAATTGTTTCATCCAAATTCAAAGAATCAATAAAATTGTGTATTGACTGTTCTGTTATTTCCTCATTCACCCGAGTCAGTTCCTTTAACGTCTCATAAGGTTTAGGATAATTTTCGCGGCGTAAAATCGTCTGAATAGCTTCTGCGACGACCGCCCAGTGACTGTTCAACTCATTCGCAATAGCCTCTCTGTTCAGCAGCAGTTTGTCAAGTCCCTTGACCATGCCGGCGAATGCAATCCCGATATGGGCGAGAGGCACGCCGACATTCCGTATCACCGTCGAATCCGTAAGGTCGCGCTGCAGGCGCGACACGGGCAGTTTGGCGGCAAGATACGCCAGCAGGGCATTCGCAAATCCAAGGTTGCCTTCCGCATTCTCGAAATCAATGGGATTAACCTTGTGCGGCATGGCGGAGGAACCCACTTCTCCGGCTTTTATCTTTTGTTTGAAATATTCCATTGAAATATATTGCCAGAAATCCCGGCACATATCTATGAATACCGTATTGATACGGCTCAGTCCGTTAAAAAGGGCGGCCAGGTTGTCGTAATTGGATATTTGCGTGGTCCATTCCTCACGTTCCAGCCCTAAAAAATCCCTCACGAACGTGTTGCCCATCTGATGCCATTCATAATCGGGGAACGCCACCTTATGCGCATTGAAATTTCCCGTGGCGCCGCCAAACTTGGCGGACAGGGGAACGGCTTTCAGCAGTTTCAACTGTTGCTCCACGCGGTAAACAAACACCATTATTTCTTTTCCCAGCCGGGTAGGGGAAGCGGGCTGTCCGTGAGTTTTTGCCAGCATCGGTATCTCCTTCCATTCCTCGGCATATCTCTTCAGGATGTCGAGCGCCGACTGTATTTCGGGATAATAAACCTCCTCCAGCGATTCTTTTATCATCAGGGGAAAAGCCGTATTGTTAATATCCTGCGAGGTAAGCCCGAAGTGAATAAATTCCTTGTATGCCTGTAGCGAAAGCCCGTCAAAACGCTCCTTGATAAAATATTCGACAGCCTTGACATCGTGATTCGTGATTTTTTCAATCTCCTTGACGTGCGCCGCGTCATCCGTTGAAAACAGACGGTAAATGTTTCGGAGACGCTCTTTCATCTCCGCCTGGTTCAGCGGTTTCAACTGCGGCAGATGTTCGGAAAGGAAAATGAAATATTCGATTTCAACGCGGACGCGATAGCGAATCAGCGCCCACTCGGAAAAATATCCGGAAAGGTTTTCGGTTTTCTCTCTGTATCGTCCGTCAATCGGAGATGTTGCTGTTAAAATTGAAAGCTCCATAATAATCTTAATGCCTTAACCGCGGCAAAGATAATACATTTAAACGGAAAAGCGCTATGATTCGGCAAAAAATGCGCCACAGGGACAAAATGGGGCTGTCTCAAAAGTCTTTTAGCACGCAGATAACGCAGATTTTATAGATTAACGCAGATTGCCAATTAGCTGATAATATGCATCCCGTCTAATTAAGATTTATAAAAATCTGCGTAAATCCGTCCGATCTGCGTCATCTGCGTGCTTTTGAGACAGCCGCCGCCGGCGTTTTTTTTCCCCTCATCCGCTTTTATTCCGCGGAAATCACTATTTTTGCAGGGAATATTTCACATTTAATAAATTCTTACTATGAAAAAGCATCTGTTTATAATGATGGCATTGGCGCTGTTGCTGCCGTCCTGTAAAAAATCATCCGGAACAATCGTCATGCAGTTCGATTCTTCGCAGCCGGTATCTTCCTGCAGCTGGGCGCTGAGGGACATTGCGCCCGGTTTACCGTCCGACTGGTCGGATTACAACTATCTCGTGCTGGAGATGAAAGCCTCATCGCCCCAGCGGTTTTCCATCGGGCCGGTTACGGCCGGCGGGTTCCTGCCGAAAAACATTCAGCCGTTCGCGGGCGCATGGCTCAGGTTCACGATTCCGCTTGATTTTTTCAGGGAACTTCCGGCGTCGGCCGTCGATATGGCCGCCACGTACAACAAAGCCCGCAAACTGGGGCAGATAAACATTCATTCCCATCAGACGGGAACGCTGACGGGCATCGACAGCATCCGCTTCTACATGAAAAACCCGGTTGACAACCCGACACTCGGAATACGCGCCATCACGCTGGCTGTGGACGATCCCGGCGAGGCGCTTCTGGAGGACGTTTTTCTGGTCGACCGTTTCGGGCAGTGGGCGACGAAGGACTGGGACGGCAAGGTGAAGTCGGAGGAGGACTTGCAGGCCGCGTGGCGGGAGGAGGACGGACGGTTGCAGACGGCGCTGTTTCCCGGCGACGAGGTCTCGCAGTACGGAGGCTACCGGGCGCGGCAGCGGAAGGCTACCGGCTTTTTCCGTACGGAAAAAATCGACGGCAAATGGTGGTTCGTCGATCCCGAGGGCTGTCTGTTCCTGTCCGTCGGCGCCGACTGCATCAACGCATCCGTAAGGACAACGACAAAAGACAGGGCGTTTGTTTTCGAACATTTGCCCGAAACGGAGGGATACGCGGATTTTTACCGCTGGAACATCCGCCGGCGCTACGGCGAAGGCAACGAATCCGAATGGATTAATACGGCTATAAGCAGAATGCACGCATGGGGGCTGAATACGGTTGCAAACTGGTCGTCCCGCGAAATGACGGATGCCGGCCGGATGCCGTTTGTCCTCACCCTGCCGGGACTGCAGCTCGAAAAAGGCGTCATGGGGTTGCCGGACGTATACGATCCGCAGTATGCGCGGGATATCGACGGGTCTATCGGGGAAATGGCGCGGCGGTACCGGGATAATCCCTGGCTGCTGGGCTATTTCGTGGGGAACGAGCAGCCATGGCCCGGACAGGAAAGCGTCCTTTGCGACCGTATTCTGAATGGCGGCGATACCCCGATTAAAAAGGCGCTCGCGTCATGGATCGGGGAGAACGGCGATTCTTTCGAGTCGAGACGCGCGTTCGTGTACGGGACGTTCGACAGATTCCTGGGGCTGGTGAACAGGGTACTGAAAACGTATGACCCGAATCATCTTAACCTGGGCATGCGTTTCGGCGGACATACGTCGAACGGGTTGCTGTCGGTCACAGCCAGGCATTTTGACGTGTTCAGCTTCAACTGCTACGAGGTGCAGCCCTCCGTTGAGTTCATGGAGCGAATCGACGAAATGACGGGTCTGCCGATTCTCATCGGCGAATATCATTTCGGCGTGCCCGACCGGGGGATGGCTGCCGGTATCGTGCAGGCCGCCAATTACCGCGAACGCGGGAATGCTTACCGCTACTACAACGAACAGGGCTATCATCATCCCTCGCTCGTCGGCGCCCACTGGTTTCAGTGGATTGACCAGGCAAACACCGGACGCATGGACGGCGAAAACTACAATATCGGACTGCTCGATATCACCGACCGCCCGTATCCCGACATGGTCGACGCGATGAAAGAGACGCACGCGAGACTGTTCCGGATTCACGCCGGCGAACAGCATCCGTACGATACGAAACCGAAAGCCAGCGGTTACTGACCGC
>JAIRYY010000127.1 GCA_031267485.1 Tannerella sp. | reverse complement strand
AAGATGTTGTCGAACTCCGTTTTCACGTATTCGCCCGCCGCTTTTACGGTCGACGCAACCTGTTCCCTTACGATCCGGTCTTTCCCGGATGTTTTTGCCGATGCGCCATCTTCGGCCGGCGCGGGCTGCGAAACGGTGAAATTCACCGCCGCCGCCATAGTCAAAATTCCAATTAATCGTTTCATAATATTTCGTTTTTAAATGATTTCTCGATTATGTCCCGTATGTTCCGCAACGTTTCCATCCGGCTTTCATAAAGATTGACAATCAATACGATGTATTCATCATCGGGAATCTGCATGTCGGGCACCGGTTCCCGTTCAATGCGTTCAATGCCCGCGAGCAGCGCTTCCCGGTGGAGACTGTCCATGTGGAACGCCAGTTGGCGGGTTGCATCGGCCTGTTCTTCCAGTTGCAGACCGTAATAACTGCGTACTTCCGTCAGCCCGGAATCCTGTTCCGCCGGCGGATTCGGGCGGAACAGTATGGCGGCCGCGAGCGCCGCGGCCACCGCGGCCGTCGCAATCAGCCACTTCCGAATGGCGGCGACGCGGCCTCTGCGGGCTTTGCAGCCGGCCTCCCGCGTGCGCTCCCATGAACGTGCATCGGACATGGGCATCAGCGCCGGTTGGCAGCCGGCCTCCCGCGTGCGCTCCCCGTGCGTTCCGAGCCGCTGCTCGAACCGCTCCCTGTGTCCGGCGGGCAACTCCGCATGCTGTCCGAAGATTTCTGCGGCATGTTTTTTTACTGTCTTTTCAAATTTATCTTTCGACATAACTCTTTTTTTTAATCAATATATCTTTAAGCCGGGCTATTCCCCGGACGTACTGCACCCGCGCCGTGGACGGGTTTACGTTCAGCATGGCCGCAACGTCGGCGAAACTCATGTTTTCAAACAGACGGAGAAGCAGGATGTTCCGGTAGCAGTCCGGCAGGGCGTCCATTCCGTCCTTTATCTCCTCCACGCTGAAATCGTGCGCCGCATCGCCATTTTCCATGTCCTCACAGTCGGGGATATCGTCGCACGGGACAAACAGGTCTTTCCGCCTGCGTACCGCATCGATAGCCGCATTGGATGCGATACGGCGCATCACCCGCTCCATCGCTCCGGCATCGTCGTGCAGCAAATCCGGCCTGGCGAACACTTTCAGCATCGTATCCTGGGCAATCTCTTCCGCCTCGCTTTCGTTGCCGGCAATGGCATACGCGCTCCGGTAAACCGGGCGGATAAAGAGGTCGTAAAACATCATCTGCGACTGTGCATCGCGTTCGCGAACTCCTTTTATGATATTTCTGTAATTGCTCATTCTGTCTCTATGACGCAACATTTCCCGGTTTGCTACACCGGGACGGAATTTTTTTTTCCGCCCGCCGACAATCCGGGCCCGGGACAGGAATGGCTCCGCACGCAGACTGCGCGGATTTTCCCATTCTGCGGAAATCCGTGTAATCTGCGGGCGGACAGTTCTGCAATTTGCGTCTATACTTCACGCGGCATGGTTATGTGCATTGCTTTCATCGTCGTGGCGTTCTTCCTCCCCGTCGTCGATGGCGCAGCCCGAAGCGTCATCGCCTGTGCCTGGATTGCTTCGTCGTTCCTCCTCGCAATGACGGGTCCCGGCTTTTCAGACAGCCTCATGTGAAAAGAGTCGCGTTAGTAGGCGCGTGCGAAAATCACGCGCTGTGCCGAGGGGCGGCCTGTCACCATGCATTTCCCCGGCGTTTTATCGCCCTCCAGAGGGATGCAGCGTATGGTTGCTTTCGTTTCCGTCTTGATCCGGTCTTCCGTCTCCGGGGCGCCGTCCCAGTGGCACAGGAGGAACCCGCCCTTTTCTATTTCGACTTTGAACTCGTCGTACGAATCGACCGGACGGGTCACCGACTGGCGGTAGTCGTACGCTTTGCGGTAGATGTTCAGCCGAATGGCTTCAAGCAAATCCTTTATGTACGCATCAATGTTTTCGACCGGAACGGTTTCCTTTGTCAGCGTATCGCGGCGGGCTACTTCGACCGTGCCGTTTTCGAGGTCGCGCGCGCCCATGGCCAGGCGTACGGGAACGCCTTTCAGCTCATATTCGGCAAATTTCCAGCCCGGTTTCCTGTTGTCCGAACTGTCGTATTTCACGCTGATGCCCCGCGCTTTCAGTTTGGCGGTGATTTCCGCCACTTTTTCGCTGATTTGCGCGAGCTGTTCTTCCGTCCTGTATATCGGAACGATAACGACCTGATAGGGCGCCAGCGGGGGAGGAAGCACCAGCCCGTTATCGTCGGAATGGGTCATTATCAATGCCCCTATCAGGCGGGTGGAAACGCCCCAGGAGGTAGCCCACACGTATTCTTCCTGATTTTCCCGGTTGATGAATTTCACGTCAAAAGCTTTTGCGAAATTCTGCCCCAGGAAATGCGTCGTGCCGGCCTGCAGCGCTTTTCCGTCCTGCATCAGGGCTTCGATGCAGTACGTTTCCAGGGCGCCGGCAAAACGTTCGTTCGCCGATTTCACTCCCCTGACGACGGGAATGGCCATGAAATTCTGCGCAAAGTCGCTGTACACGTCAAGTATTTTCATGGCTTCCTCTTCCGCTTCGGCGCGCGTCGCATGGGCGGTGTGTCCTTCCTGCCAGAGAAACTCGGCGGTACGGAGGAAGAGGCGCGTACGCATCTCCCAGCGCATGACGTTCGCCCACTGGTTCACCAGTACGGGCAAATCGCGGTATGAGTGAATCCAGTTCCGGTAGGTGTTCCATATAATCGTCTCCGACGTGGGGCGGATGATGAGTTCCTCTTCAAGTTTGGCTGCCGGGTCGACAATCACGCCGGTTCCGTCGGAGGCGTTTTTCAGCCGGTAGTGCGTGACAACGGCACATTCTTTGGCAAAACCCTCCACATGGCTGGCTTCGCGGCTCAGAAACGACTTGGGTATCAGCAGCGGGAAGTAGGCGTTCTGGTGTCCCGTCTCCTTGAACATGTCGTCCAGCGCCCGCTGCATTTTTTCCCAAATGGCGTATCCGTAAGGTTTTATAACCATACAGCCGCGCACGGCGGAGTTTTCGGCCATATCGGCCTTCGTCACCAGGTCCTGATACCATTGCGAATAGTTTTCGCTTCGTGAAGTGAGTTCTTTTAATTCTTTTGCCATAATCTGTCTGTTTTTTTTCGTCCCGGGGCTGCCCGGAAGCGTGTTTAATACTGTTCTTTTTCGTTGGGGAAATCTCCGTTTTTCACATCTTTGACATACGCCTGTACCGAATCGGTAATAACCTCGTAGAGATTCGCATACCGGCGCAGAAAGCGCGGAGAGAACTCCCGGTTTATACCGAGCATGTCGTGCATGACAAGCACCTGTCCGTCAACGCCTCCTCCCGCGCCTATGCCGATGGCGGGAATCGCCAGTCTGTCCGCCACCCTGGCCGCAAGTTCCGCAGGAATCTTCTCCAGCACCACGGCAAAACAGCCAAGTTCCTCCAGCAGACAGGCGTCGTCCATCAATTTCTGCGCTTCGGCTTCTTCGCGGGCGCGTACCGCATACGTGCCAAATTTGTTGATTGACTGCGGCGTCAGGCCAAGATGTCCCATCAGGGGAATACCGGCGCTCAGGATACGCTGCACGGATTCTTTTATTTCCGCCCCACCCTCTATCTTGATACAGTCGGCATAGGTCTCCTTCATTACCCGGATAGCCGAGGCGAGCGCTTCTTTCGAATTGCCCTGATACGAACCGAAAGGAAGGTCTACGACGACAAGCGCACGCTTGACGGCTTTCATCACCGACTTGCCGTGATAAATCATCTGGTCGAGCGTAATCGGCAACGTGGTAATATTTCCCGCCATCACGTTCGACGCGGAATCGCCCACCAGGATAACATCCATCCCGGCCTGGTCTATAATCTTGGCCATCGAATATTCGTAGGCCGTTAACATGGAGATTTTCTCCCCGCGCTGTTTCATCTCGATGAGACGGTGCGTCGTCACTTTGCGACTGTCATCTTTTGCTGCTGCTGACATGTTTTTTTGTTTTTTTACGCCGCAAAGATAATGCATGCCGGAAGTAATACAAAATAAGAAGCGGAATTTTTGCCGCCGGATAATCCGTTCGGGAAAGAGGGATACCTTACGCTTACCACAGGCGGTTATTATTGTCCATAAGCTGCCGGATTGCGGCGATGTTTTTTGCGGTAAGCGCTTTGACGGAGAATGCATATTCGTGGCGCGGCAGGCTATGAAAATCGGAGCCGGC
>JAIRYY010000122.1 GCA_031267485.1 Tannerella sp. | reverse complement strand
AACCACAGGTTGCCATACCTTCCGCAGGCTGCGCTTTGCTTACCTGCGGTTATGAAAATAACGCCCTTCGGGCATGCCGGCTTGCCGGTGTCCGATGCAGCAGATGCGTAACATGAGTTAATCATATCCTGACAAGAGAACAGTTTTGGGCGCTGGCCAAATTTAAATATCCTACCCATCAGATAAATTTTTGTACTGCGGAGGCATTGAAATGTTTAATATTTACAGGAAGTGAGGAGGTTTAGGCATGAACGGGAGAGAGAAAAAAGAAGATAACGATTTGTTCTTTGTCTGCAGTCTGATTGAATACATCGGCAGGAAGACAAAAAATCACCGGAATGTGGTTGTCAATGCAATCGGCGAGGAGAAATTGCAGCATATCTACGAACTGGCGGATGTTTATCACAGTGAGAATATCGACAAAATCACGGACGAACTTATCAGCGGTTATGAGATAGAACAGGGCGTGTTTGATAACGTCGCTGCGGGGAAATACAGCATACCCACCCACTGGGATATCGGTAAGGTGTACAGGCGACTTATCGTCGACGTCTGCAACAGGCAGCATAAAAAACCGGTGGAGACTCTTGTGGCGGTATATAATTCGTGGCTTTCCCGGAAAATAGAAGATTTCAACAGCAGTTTATATTACGAAAGTCCCGCCTGTCTGTACGAATCGTACAGGAAGGGAGATGTTCTTTAAATAGCTGCTTCTTCTTCCGGAGCCTTAAAAAACGGGGATGGACAGCCGCGGACGCCGAAAAATAAATGTCTTGCTTTTCATGACGGCGTCCCCTGTTATTTGACTGCGACTATTTCAATTTCAACCCGTCCGTTTTTGGGCAGCGTCCTGACGGCAACGGCCGAACGCGCCGGGAAATCGCCCTCGAACTGCGCCGCGTAGATTTCGTTGACGCCGGCAAAATCGGCCATGTCGGCCAGGAAAACGGTTGTCTTTACGATATCCGCCATCGTGTAGCCCGCTTCCGAAAGAATGGCGCGGATGTTCCTGAAAGCCTGCACCGCCTGCTCTTTCACGTCCTCTCCGGCGAAATTTCCCGTGGCGGGGTCGATGCCCAGCTGCCCCGAAACAAATAACATGCCACCTTTCCGGATGGCCTGGCTGTATGGCCCAATGGCCGCAGGCGCCTGACCTGTCTGAATAACTGTTTTCATATCTTCCTGATTTTAATTTTTTTTTATTCACTCACGATTTTTGCCGTGCTCCGGTTTTCTATTTTGACTTTGTAGCCGGCGGGCGCCTGCAGGGAATAGACGATGCGGTCGCCCGTTCGCCGCCATTCCAGGCTGACGGTTTCATCGCCAATGGGTATGGAGCCGCCGCACCGGTCGAGCACGATGTCGGAAAAACGGACGGTAATCTCCCGGTTTATATAATCGATATGGGCGATTCCCAGCACATCGCGGTAGAGCACGTGCCCGATATAGGAGGCAAAACCGTGGTTGCAGCTGGCGTGATGATTCATGTGTTCCCACAGGGTGCCTGTCCGGTCTGCCATGGCGAAGAAATAATCCTGAATCTCGAACAGCATCCGGCTCTGCAGGCCGTAGCGCGAAAGGATGTCCATGCGCAGGTAGTTGCCCACGAATGCGTTGGCGCGGAAGACGCCGGGGTAAACCGTCCGGTCGTCGCGATTGGGGCCGAAGTCGTTTACCAGGCGCTTCCACAGTACGGGATGACTTTCGGGCGTGGCGACGCCGCAGAAAAAGGCGTAATACTGGCAGACCTCCGTCGTATTCCCGGTCACTTTCAGCTTTCCGTTCTCCCCCCGCACGGCATTGTCCGCGAAGAAGTCGCCGTTGAACGACTGCCGGAGGATTGTCTGCCGGATGCGTTCCGCTTTCCGCGCCCATTCCGGACGGTCGTAGAGGCGGGCGGCGCTTTGCAGGGCGGCGCAGTACATCATGTTCGACGGGTAGTTGACGTCCTGTACGAACTCATTGGCGCGCGACCATTCGACGAATACCCACTGTTCCAGTTTTTCGAGCAGGCCGTCTTCGTTTTCCAGCCGTTCAAAATAGCGCAGCAGATTCTCCGTGCGCGGCTTCAGGCGGGCTATCAGCTCTGCGTCGCCACCCCGCCGCGCATAATCTTCTATCTGGAGAATAAACCACAGCGACCAGTTGGGGATGAAATTGCCGTTGTCGTGGTCGGCCGGATAACACATCGGAATCATTCCCTCCGGCAAATGGGCGAAACGCTCCGGCAGGGCGTAGTTCTCGTAAAAATTGCGGGCTACCGCCGAACGTCCGGTAAATTCCTTTTCCATGATAGCCGAAAAATAGCTGTCGCACAGCCATCCCGCACGTTCGCGCGAGGGACAGTCCATGAATACGTCCACCGAGTTTTGCCGCCACGTCCGTTTGGCGGCCTCAAAGATTGCGTTCAGCTTGTAGTTGCTGCTGCCGAACGTGGCTTTCGGATTGTCGGGATATGCAAATTCCCTCAGATAGACCCGTTCCAGACGGCACGCGCCCTCGTCCGCCATCACTTTCAGGTAGCGGAAGGTATAGGTTTCAAAACTCTCCAGATCGTAAACGCCCGGCTCGAGCTCGTAAACCACCTGATTGTTGACGTCGGGCTGGCGGCTCTTGGAATTTACGTCGCTGCCGGTCAGCAGTTCGTCAAAATGGAAATACAGCCGCGTCCCGGCCTCGCAGCGCACCCTCGCGCCGATGAACCCGGAACAGTCCGCCCCGAAATCGTAAATGTAAAACTCGCCTGTTTTCAGCGGGACGGCGCCGGAGAACGGTTTGTTGATTATTTCCAGGCTGTCCGTCGCCAGTTCCTGTATCCGCTGCGACGGCAGGACTTCGAGTTCCGCTTCGGGATAACCTCTGAACGCGGGACTGATTCCCGTCAGCGACCTGTCTTTGTAATACTTTTCCGGTTTTACCGTTTTCATGACGCCTTTCGCATACGCCGCCACCGGCGCGACGACGTCGAATCCCGGCAGCGGCACGTTGCGCGGCAACAGTTTCACAGCCGGCTGCACGGACAGTTTGACAGCCGCAACTGCCTCCCCGGACGGGGCGCGCCACCGGTCATAGCCTTCCTTCATGCGGTAATACTCGGTGAAAGGGCGCTGGAAACTGTAACGTTCCACCTTTTGCAGCCGTTCGGCCAGCCGGAACGCCTCAAAACCGCGCCCGTCGCCGGTTGCCAGCGCCACTCTGCCGCCGGCTTCCACCTCCGCCAGCAGAAACGAGGGCTGGTCGACGGTGTAATAGGTGTTGATATTGTAGCCGGCCACTTCGACGGCCACGACATTCTCCCCGCTTTTCACCAGCCGGCTGACGTCGTATTCATCCACGCGGAAATAACCGTGCGCCGCCCGCGCCGGCCCCGAACCGGCAAACTCGCCGTTTACAATAACGCGGTACAGCGTGGAGGCCGTAATTTTAAGCGTCGTCCTTACCCCCTCTTCCGCCCGGAACACGCCGCGAAAACCCAGATTCAGGTTCATCTCCTTTTCCCGTCCGTCCGCCCATACGGGACGGGCCGTCCGCATGGTCACGCCCGGAGAATCGGCAGCCTGCA
>JAIRYY010000050.1 GCA_031267485.1 Tannerella sp. | reverse complement strand
GGCCTGCTCTATCAGGCAACGGTGAAAGACAGCAGGATCGTATTCCCGGGCGGAGCCTCCTACCGTCTGCTGGCGCTGCCGAACTTTGAAACGATGACGCCCGCACTGCTGAGAAAAATTATGGAACTCGTAAACGGTGGCGCAACAGTCATCGGACTTCCTCCGAAAAAATCGCCGAGCCTTTCGGGTTATCCCGCATGTGACGGCGAGGTGCAAACGCTTGCCTGGGAACTCTGGGGCGGCGTCAATCCTCCGGCAACGCTCACCGTACGTCCGTTCGGCAGGGGAAAAATCATCTGGGGAGAAGAGCTGAAAACAAATGCCGACGGACTGTATCCGCACTACGACGTCACGGCGAAGATTCTCGCGGAATCCATCCCGCCGGATTTCACTTCTCCCGGACAGATACGGTATATGCACCGCGCGTGCGGGGATGTGGATATCTATTTCGTATCCAACCGCACGGACAAGGCTGTCGATGCCGTATGCACGTTCCGTATCGCGGGAAAACAGCCGGAACTCTGGAGCCCCGTTACAGGAAAAATATGCGCATTGCCCCAATATGCGGACGAAAAAGGGCTGACGGACATCCCGTTGAGATTTGACGTACACGAGGGCTATTTCATCGTCTTTCGCAACAGCGCGCGCAAATCGTCGGGCACAGTGAATTTCCCCGAAACAAAACAGTTGACCGTTCTGGATGCTTCCTGGACGGTGTCGTTTGACCCCGCGTGGGGAGGCCCCGAATCGGTGGTTTTCGACAAACTGCACGACTGGACAGACGATTCTGATCCCGGCATCAAATATTATTCGGGAACGGCATTCTACCGCCAGTCGTTCGACATGCCCAACTACAGTGAGGGCAGTGAGTTGTATCTCGATCTGGGAAAGGTGAAAAACATGGCGCGCGTCCGCCTTAACGGTCGAGACCTCGGCACAGCGTGGACTGCACCCTGGCGTGTGGACATCTCCAAAGCCGTGAAGCCAAAAGACAATACGCTCGAAATCGAAGTTGTGAACCTCTGGCCCAACCGTTTGATAGGCGACGAACAGTTACCCTATGACGGTCCCGAACATGGACGCTGGCCCGACTGGCTGCTCAACGGCAAACCGCGCACCGGCGGAAGATATACTTTTGCCGCGTACCGTCATTACAGCAAAGATTCCCCGCTGCTCGAATCGGGCCTGACGGGTCCGGTAACGATAGGCGAATATGTATGGGGCCGTTCCGAATAGTTTTATTCACAGACAGGATTTGAGTATTTAATCTCCAAAATAGTTTTCGGATTGGCGGGAAAATTATACCTTTGTCTTCGGATATTCAAAACTAACAGATAAATACTTAAAAAATAATTGTGCTATGAAACTAAAAATCAGTTTTTTATTTGCTGCCGTGATGCTGGTTGCCCTTAGCGTTCAGGCTCAAAGTGTGCGTAATCCGCTGAATATGGAGCCGGCAAATATCAGGCTTTATAAAGGCGTTTCACCGAAAAGCCTTTCCGTTCTGACTTTCTATCGCCCGGACGGGACGCCATTCGACAGGACAAATTTCGTTTACGGGGAAAACGGCCGGAAAATCGCCGAACAAAACCAGCGCTGGAGCGCGCGGGACGGTGTGTGGGCCGATGTTTCGGGAACCGGCTATTCGTATGGAGAAAAAATGATGGCGGTCGTGCCGGACGCCGCCGCACTAAATTCCCGGGAGAATCCGCCTAAAACGGAATATTACTGCAATGATAAGGGAAAAAGGATTTATTCGCTCGGCTACAAATGGAACAGAGACGCTGAAAACTGGGCGGAAAACGCTGTTATAAAAGGATTCTGGACTTATGACGAAAACAACCGCGTGGCGGAGTATGCGAAAATGTATTATAATGAAATTACCGGAACGTGGGATATTCCCGTGACGCGCATACTTTACTCGTACGATGAAAAGGGTAAACAGAGCGAGGAAATCATACAGTCGTGGAATAATGACGGCGGGTCATGGAAGAACGCCGGGAAATATGCCTATACATATAGTGAAAGCGCGGAGGAAGCGGTCTGTCTGTCGTATGCTGCCCATGGCGGCGACTGGGTCTACGACGGAAAAATCGTATGCTCGTATGATAAGGACGGAGACATCGCCCGTTGCGAGTATTATGACAGGGATGCCGACAGCGGGATAAGCGCATATTGCGTTTATGCGTATTCGGAGGCGGCCCGGGCGGCAGATGCTTTAACGGACGGAGACATCGCGGTTTCACCCAATCCGGCGGTATATGATTTCGAGTTGACGGTTCCGGAAGAACTTGTCGGAAAAACCGCAATCCTGTATGATTTTTCCGGCAGGCAGAAGAAATCCGTCCGTGTCGCCGGCCCGAGGCTGAAAGTCGACGTGTCGGATTTGTCAAAAGGAATATACGTCATGAAGATTGATTCCTATTCAAAAAAGATAATTATAAACAGATAAGGGCGCATTTGACAACGTCGATTTTCAATTCAACCAGCCGCATCCGCCACACGTTCGCTGCAACTGAATATTTCATTCCTTAATGGCCATTGTGCCGTGAGGTGGAATATGTCATAATGTCATTTTTTTATGACAATCCCGTCTATTCCGTATTGTTTTTCTTTTGGCACATTATTTGATATAACATCCACGGACTACCCAAATCCGGTGTTTGGAACACCCTTGAGGCGAATATTCGAAATATCTCCGGAACGGGTCATCGAATGGCATAAAATTGATAACAATATAAATAGATGAATTATGGGAAAAATTATTGGAATTGACTTAGGAACAACCAACTCGTGTGTTGCCGTATTGGAGGGCAACGAGCCGGTTGTTATAGCGAACAGCGAAGGTAAACGCACGACGCCTTCCATTGTCGCTTTTGTGGATGGAGGCGAGCGAAAAGTGGGAGATCCGGCAAAACGCCAGGCTATCACGAACCCGAAAAAAACGATTTTTTCAATCAAACGTTTTATGGGTGAAAAATATGATAATGTGCAGAAAGAAATATCGCGCATTCCGTACAGCGTGGTTCGCGGCGACAACAACACTCCGCGCGTGGACATTGACGGACGTCTTTATACGCCGCAGGAAATTTCGGCCATGGTGCTTCAGAAAATGAAGAAAACAGCCGAGGATTATCTCGGACAGGAAGTGACGGACGCCGTTATAACCGTGCCCGCATATTTCAACGACGCACAGCGTCAGGCTACGAAAGAAGCGGGAGAGATTGCCGGACTTACCGTAAAACGTATCGTGAACGAGCCGACCGCCGCATCGCTGGCTTACGGTCTTGACAAATCAAACCGGGACATGAAGATTGCCGTATTCGACCTTGGAGGCGGCACGTTCGACATATCCATCCTTGAACTTGGCGGCGGCGTCTTTGAAGTGAAGTCCACAAACGGCGATACGCACCTGGGCGGCGACGATTTCGACCACGTGATTATCGACTGGCTGGCGGAAGAATTTATGAAAGACGAAAACGTCGATTTGCGCAGAGATTCGATGGCTCTCCTGCGTCTGAAGGAAGCTGCCGAAAAGGCGAAAATAGAATTGTCAAGCTCCACGGGCACGGAGATAAACCTGCCCTATATTATGCCGGTGGACGGTATACCGAAGCACCTGGTACGCACCTTGACGCGCGCCAAATTCGAGCAGCTGGCCGACAAACTTATCCTTGCATGTCTCGAACCGTGCAAGACCGCACTGTCCGATGCAGGTATGACAACTTCGGAGATTGACGAGGTGATACTCGTCGGCGGGTCCACGCGTATCCCCGCCATCCAGCAGCTTGTTGAGAAATTCTTCGGAAAAGCGCCGTCCAAAGGCGTAAACCCGGATGAGGTTGTAGCGGTGGGAGCCGCCATTCAGGGAGGCGTTCTGTCGGGCGACGTGAAAGATGTCGTCCTGCTTGACGTGACGCCCTTATCGCTGGGTATCGAAACGATGGGCAGTGTGATGACGCGCCTGATAGATGCAAACACCACTATCCCGACACGTAAATCGGAAGTCTTCACGACAGCTGCGGACAATCAGCCTTCGGTTGAAATCCACGTATTGCAGGGAGAACGTTCCTTAGCGCGCGACAATAAATCAATCGGCCGTTTCTACCTGGACGGGATACCGTCGGCCATGCGCGGCGTTCCCCAGATAGAAGTGACGTTTGATATCGATGCCAACGGCATACTCAATGTGTCGGCCGAGGATAAGGAAACCGGTAAGGTACAGAGCATCCGTATCGAAGCCTCCAGCGGCCTGAGTGACGAAGAAGTGAAGCGGATGAAAGACGAGGCCGCCGCAAATGCCGAAGCCGACAAGCGGGAAAAAGAGTGCATCGACAAACTGAATCAGGCTGACAATGTAATCTTCCGGACAGAGAAACAACTCAAAAATTTGGGGAATAAATTGCCTGTCGATAAGAGAATACAGATAGAAACCGTTTTAAATAAACTGAAAGTCGCGCATAAGACTCGGAGTATTGCAGTTATAGACGCTACACTGGCGGAGTTGAATAATATATGTTCCGGGCTGTAAGTTGGGATATTAATATTATTCCCGTACCTGAACGGTATTCTATTGTTGATACTGCCGGAAAATTTTCTTGCTCTTATTGCCGTAACTCAGTTGCCAAATAGCCGGTAAATTCTAATAAATTCAATTTT
>JAIRYY010000345.1 GCA_031267485.1 Tannerella sp. | reverse complement strand
TCCTTACTTAATTTGCGCAGTGTCAAGTCTCCACTGCTCTTTGCCTGTGCGTAAAATTTCTTTGGCGCCTTGGGATTTCCCGGATTACCGCGCTCTACTAATACATAATTAACAGCCATATCAAATTCTTTTTATTGTTTTACATGGTCGCAAAGATATAAAAAAATCAACACACAAAATTATTTTCGTTTCTTTTTTCTCTAATTTCTTTCAAAATGATTGTTTTTCTCCCGCGCGCCGAACCGATAGACATGTGACCGCCAGTATCGTGCGCGGTCATCTGTCGTTTTTTCGCCGGGTTATGAGCATGACGCTTAGCAGGATGATGATCAGGCCGGCTATCTGGATGGCGGTGACGTGTTCTTTTCCGAAAGCCGTTCCGATGAAGACGGCGACAAAGGGGTTGACGTAGGCGTGCGTGCCCACTTCGGCGGCGGGGCGGACTTTGAGCAGCCAGACGTATGCCGAATAGGCGAGGATGGAGCCGAAAACGATCAGGTAGGCGAGCGCGTACCAGGCTGTCGGCGGGACGGTTGCCGGGTCGGTGCGCGAGATGTCGCCGTTGACGGTTGCGATCAGCCAGAACGCCGCGCAGGCGAAGAGCATCTGCCAGGCGGATCCGGCGAAAGCGTTGACTTCTTCTTCGCCCGACGAGCGGTATTTGGCGTATAGCGTGCCGAGCGCCCAGGAGATGCATCCGAATATGAGTATCAGGATGCCGTACTCGCCGTTCCCTTCCATTTCGTCCGCGTTCAGCTGTTCGACGTAAAGCATCGCCACGCCCAGAAAACCGGTAAGGACACCGGCGACAACCGGCAGCGAGCGGAAGTTTTTCTTCCACATCGGGGCATCGAATGTCATGATCCAGATGACCGTCGACGAAGCGATGATTGCCACCAGGCTGCTGCTGAGGTATCGCTGGGCGAGCATCACAACGGCCATGTCGATGAACAGCAGTATGATGCCGCTTACCGCCGATTTCCGAATCAGGCTTTTTTTGAACACGGGTTCGCCACGCAGGCAGCACCAGGCCAGGAGTATCAGTCCGGCGGCCGTGAAGCGCAGCGCTCCGAGAAGAAACGGGGGCAGCCCCTTCAGGGCGACGCCGATAAAGTAGTAGGTCGACCCCCAGACTATGTAAATCAGAAAATAGGCAACGAACAGCGCCATTTTCGTCGTCCCCGCATCCCGCCGCCGCCCCATTATCCGAAGACGTTTTTGATTTTGTTCAGCCCCTGCATCAGCCGTATCCGCGGACAGGCTATGTTCAGGCGGATAAAACCTTCTCCGGCCGTCCCGTACATCGCGCCGTCGTTCAGCCACAGTTTTTCCTCCCGGAGCAGCCTCTCCGCGATTTCCGCCGACGGCAATCCGAGCGTGGAGCAGTCGATCCATACAAGATATGTTGCTTCGAGCGGCAGGACGGTAAAGCGGGGCAGATAGTGTCCGGCAAAATTCTTCAGATACGTGTAGTTGCCGTACAGATACCGTTTCAGCCTTTCCAGCCATTCTTCCCCTCCGTTGTAGGCGGCCATGAGCGCCTCGACGGCAAAGGCGTTTATTTCGCAGACTTCATTGATGTTGAGCGCCCGGTCTATTTTTTCCCGCATCGCGTCGTCGGCCGCCAGGATACCGGCCACCTGGAGGCCTGCCAGGTTGAAAGTTTTGCCGGGCGACATGCAGGTTGCCGAGTTGTACAGGAAGTCTTTGCCAATCGACGCAAACGGGATGTGCACATGTCCCGGATAAACCAGATCGCAGTGGATCTCGTCGGAAACGACCGTCACCCGGTTACGGAGGCAGATGTCGCCCAGCCGCTTCAGTTCGTCCCGCGTCCACGCCCTGCCCACCGGATTGTGGGGATTGCAGAGCAGGAGGAGTTTCGCTTTCGGATCGGACGCCTTCCTCTCCAGATCGTCGAAGTCGATGCGGTACGTCCCGTCTTTGTATATCAGGTCGCTGGATACCGTTTCGCAGCGATTGTTCCGGATGGAGGAAAAGAAACAGTTGTACACCGGCGACAGGACAATGACCCCGTCTCCCGGCTCCGCAAGCGCCTTAATTACGGCCGACAGGGCGGGCACGACGCCGGTGGTCAGCAGTACCCATTCCTCGCGGAAACGGAAGTGATGCCGCCGTTCGAACCATCCGGTCAGCGCTTCGAGGCAGGCGCCGGGCGGTTTTGCGTACCCGAAGATTCCGTGCCGCGCCCTTTTCTCCATGGCCTCGATGACGCACGGCGCCGTACGGAAATCCATATCGGCCACCCACATCGGCAGCGTGGCGGGGTCTTCGGCCGAATCCCACTTGCAGGAATGGCTTCCCCGGCGGGGTACTATCTCGTCAAAATTATAGTTCATCGGGCGGCACGCGGTTTTCGTCGGTTACTTCAATCGTGCAGGCGCCGGGATTCCTGCAGTTTCCGTCGATGATGATTTCACCGGCGCTTCCCACGGAGATGTAACCCGTATCCGGGTTCTTGATGCTCGTCACGCGGCCTTTGATTTCCGCGTGCAGGGTGCTGTACTCGAAGCACAGGTCGGCGTCGGGCGTCATCGTGCAGTTTTCCATCACCAGGCCTTTCGCGTAACAGAGCGGTTGCGTGCCGGAGATCCGGCAGTTGACGAGACGCAGGTTTTTCGAGTGCCATCCCAGGTATTCCCCGTCGATGGAGGAATCGTAAACGGTAATGTTTTCGGACTTCCAGAAAGCGTCCTTCGAGTCCAGGCGGGCATTGCGTATCACAACGTTTTTGGCGTCCTGAAAGGAATAGTTCCCCTGCAGGTTGAATCCGTCGATTTCGATGTTTTCGCTGTTCATGAAGATGTAATCCCCGCATTTTGCCTCCACGTTGCGGAGCCTGAGGTTGCGGCAGTTCCAGCAACATTCGCCCGCGTTCGTAAGTTTCACGTTTTCGAGGTACAGCCCGTCTATCTCGCGGAACATCTTCGGCGCTTCCACCAGCGTGTTTATCATCCGTATATTCTTCGAATACCAGATGGCGGCGCGGCTGTAGACCGTGAAACGACATTCCTCCAGCAGCGTGTTTTCGTTGTTCCAGAAGGGATATTTGCACATAAATTCACACTTGTACGCTTCCACGTTGTTGCTTTCCTTGACGGCGGATTCTCCGGGGTAGAACCTGACGTTCTCAAGCCGGATATCGTCCGTTACGTATAAAGGCCTTTCGCCCTCGAAAAAGGTATCACTGATTAATCGCTTCATTGTTTTATTTTTTATTGTATTCATTTAACCATCTTCAAATATTTCCCGTATGTAAGCATGCGCCAGACCCATTCGAGCGGTCCGAAACGGAAGAAGTTCAACCAGGCACAGCTGCACAGCATCTGCAAAACAAAGACACCCGCCGCAATCAGTTCCACATAGACCAGCCCCATCGTGGCGCCCAGTCCGAAGCCTGTCCCGTAGAAGATGACCATTCCCGCGGCCGACTGCCCGACGTAGTTCGTCAGCGCCAGCCTTCCCGCGGCAGCCGGCAGCCGGAAAAACAGGCTGTCCCCGTTTTTCATATACAACAGGCATATCGAGGATGCGTAGGCGAGGCTCATGGGAACGACACTCAGGGCATACGCCGCCGAGCGCCCGACGAGACCCGACGGACTTTGATTCAGCGCGCTCCAGGCGTAGAAACAGGAAACGGGCAGCCCAATGAGGAAGCCGTACAGCCGGATTTTTTTGAAAAGAGGTCTGTATCTTTCCAAATCGGCATACATCCTGTTCCGCCCGATGTACAAGCCCAACAGGAACAGTCCAAGCACCTTGAATATCCGGTTGCCGTCTATAAATTCCCGGCATCTGATGAATGCGCCCGGCAGGGTGAACTTCAGGACGTCGGCATAGCTTTCGCCGTCCCGCAGCCATGTGGGGAAGTTGTCGTCCGTTATGCCGACTTTTCCGTTGAAATACTGCGTGGCGCTTATGACGCCGGCCGCCGGTTCGAAACGGTGCTCCGACAACACCCGCAACGCGTCCAAAGCAACCGGAAAAAGGATAAGGGCGGCGGAAAGGATGATCAGCGTCCTGTCGGGTACGCGCCGGAACAGCGGCAGCAGCAGGCCTGCGAGTGCATATAAAAGCAGAATGTCGCCACTCCACAGCAGCATCAGGTGTAAAAAACCGATAACCGCCAGAATAGCCATCCTGCGGTAGAAAATCAGGTAACCGTTCCCGCCTTTTTTGCGCAGATTGGCGATGATAATGGAAAAACCGATCCCGAACAGGAGGGAGAACAGACTGTAAAATTTCCCGTCGACAAAGATGTATTGCAGATATTTTATCACCCGGTCGATGCCTGCGGTGGACATCGCGGCCGTGACCTCTTCTTTCTGGAAAGTATACAGCGCAAACTCGGGAAAATTAGCCGTACAAATCCCCAATAATGCAATTCCTCTTAGAATATCCGGAACCATGTAGCGTTCCGACTGCCCGACCGGGCTTATGTTCTCCATTATATCTCGCATATAATCCTCTTGATTGACGGCGCAAAAGTCATTAAAAA
>JAIRYY010000333.1 GCA_031267485.1 Tannerella sp. | reverse complement strand
GGGGATGGTGTACTTGCTGCCGGATGCACCCTGGCTTGGCCACCGGAGGTAGTATTCGTAAACGAACAGCAGGTTGTATCCGATGCTCAGGGTGTTGTCGCGGCCTCCCACGCCGGGGAAAAAGAAATTGGCGTCGCCGTTGCCGAAGAGGTAAGGCATGTTGGGAATACGGTCGCGGTAGACGGTACTTTCCCGCGTGGAGCCTTCCTCGTAGCGGGTGTTGTTGCGGAGGTTCTGGTACGTCATGTTGATGCCGGCCGTCAGGAGGCGCCGGTACGAGTATCGCACCTCTCCGTTGTAACCGACATTGACCACATCGCGCTGGTTAGTCATTACCTGATGCGTGCCGTTGGTGTTCTGCTGCGGACGGATGTAATCGACGGCGTTTCTGATGATCAGGTTGCCATCTAAAATCAGCCCGTGATCACGGCCTGCCGTAATGTTGCAGTTCAGCCCGACGTTTACGTTGTCGCTGCTTTCGGGGCGCAGTTCCGTGTTGCCGAGCAGGGTATTCGCATCGCCGAACAACTCCTCGTTTTCCGGAAGCCGGAAACTTTTCTCGTACGAAAACTTAAACTGCAGGTCCGTCAGCAGGAAATAAGCGCTTGCCAGTCCGTAGCCGAGTTTGTCAAAGCGGTTTTTCAGTTCCGGATAGACCGTGCCGGTAGCCGAATTGTAGACGGTGATAAACGACGAGGTGGACTGCGTGAAATATTTGACAAAAACCGACGTGTTCCAGCGGTCGCTGTAGTCGAACCTGTATCCCAGACCCGCCACGTTCTTGACGGTTTTCCGCGGAAGCCGGGCTTCCCGGTTATCGGGGTCAGCCGCGTCGCTCCCGGTACGGTCGAAGACGTTAAACACGTCGTTGATCATGACGGAGTGCCGTTCGTCGATTTTGTATGCGACGTTGGCCGTCAGCAGTCCGCTGTGATTATTATATCTGTACAGGGTCCGGCTCAGTTCGCCTCCCGGCGCCGGCTTCTCCTTAAAATCGCCGAGCCAGTTGTACTGGCGGGCAACGGTATCCACCGTCTGTTCGTATCCGAAATTGTAATTTCCGGTGACATTCACGTCAAGCCCCTCAACGAAAAGATCCTTTTTGGAGTAGCGAACGGAAGGCATGAGAATGTTTCCCCGCCTGAATCTTGCGCCGAAAACGCGGTCCATGCGGGCAGCCGTCTGTATGTCGGCTTTATTTTGCCCCAGCGTGACGCCCGCCAGCAGCTTGTCGGCATATTTCTTCCCCGTCACGCCCACGCTGGCGATAAGCGTCTCATTATGATAGTTGTCATGAAAACGCTTCACGCGGCGGTCTTCGTACAGTCCCGTGGACAGGTCGGCCACGCTGACGTCCACCGGGTAATTGTTGTCGGAATAGTTCTGAAAAAGATTCAGCTGCACGGTAAAGCCCGTTGCGGAAACGTAACCCGCATTGATGCACGACTTGTGTGTGTTGAACGAACCCGCGGAGTACGACGCGTCCAGGTAGGAGTTTTGCCGGCTGCCCGTGACGATATTGACGGCTCCCCCCAGCGCATCGGCTCCGAAAGCGATGGGCACCACGCCCTTATAGACCTCGACGCGTTCCGCCAGATTGATGGGAATGTTGTTGATCTGGAAAGAAGAGCCGAAGTTTTCCATCGGGATGCCGTCGATGAAAAATTTCACCTGTCTGCCGGTGAAGCCGTTCAGCGAGAAGTTAAATCCCGACCCGACGCCGCCGCTCTCGCGAATCCGCACGCCGGAGATGCGGTCGAGGGCATGGCTCAGATCCACCGTCGTGTTGTGCAGCTGCTTCACGTCCACCGCCACCACGTTATATGCCAGTTCGTTGATTTTTCTTGCCGACGATTTTCCGATGATCATCACTTCGTTGAGCGTCAGGGCGTCTTCTTCGATTTCAATATCGTGAAAAAATTCCGTCACGGGATACGCCACCGGAATTTCCCTCGTCCGGTAGCCTATCAGGGAAACCGTCAATACCAGCCTGCGCGTCCCCGCAGGCACATCCAGCCGGAATTTCCCGTCCACGCCGGTCGCCGTTCCAACCGTTGTCCCCGCCCAGTAAACGGCCGCCATTTCCACCGGTTCTCCGCCGGACGTCACAACGCCCGTAATAAACGTTTGCGGACGGGCGCCGCTCTGAGCATGCAGACATGCGGAAGCAAGAATAAGGAAAACCGCCGACAGCCGGCATGACTGCAACCGTTTGCGGAAACCGGAGACAACGCCCTGCGAAAAATACCGGCGACACCCTGCGAAAAACGGGACGGCATACGTTTCCGACACATTACAGTTCCCCGGCCGGATCACATCAAAAATAAATATCATACAGTTTCTACCTTTTTTGTTAAAACGCCGCAAAGGTAGTCCGGCAAATAACGCCCGGCAATCCCCAAATATGGGGATTTTTTAACAAACATATCCCTATATGTGACGATAAGAAGGCCGAATGCGAAAAATAAAATGAATTTGTGAACGATGAATGATTCCTGAATATACAATCCAACTGTAGCGTATTCACATCCTGTGTCCGGTGAAAGGGCGCGGGATGCAGGCTCGCGCCGGCGCGGGAGGCTTACCTGATAAAGGTTTTAACTTCGCC
>JAIRYY010000320.1 GCA_031267485.1 Tannerella sp. | reverse complement strand
TTTTTTTTCCCAGTCATCCAATCAGTCCCCAGTTGATTTTGCGGCGGAAAAGTGCGGTGAGGCGCGACTGGAGGAGGCTGTTTTCGGGGGTTTCCAGTTCGGGGTCTTCGTCGAGGATGTTGCGGGCGACGTCGCGGGCGTACTGGAGGATTTGTCCGTCGGAGGCGAGGTTTGCTATTTTCAGGAAAAGTCCGTCGCCGCTTTGCTGCGTTCCCTCGAGGTCGCCGGCGCCGCGCAGTTTGAGGTCGGCTTCCGCTATTTCGAATCCGTCGTTGCTGCCGACCATTATCTCGAGGCGTTTCCGCGTTTCATTGCTTAGTTTGTAGGAGGTGACGAGTATGCAGTACGACTGTTCCGCCCCGCGGCCCACGCGTCCACGAAGCTGGTGCAGCTGCGAGAGGCCGAAGCGTTCGGCGCTTTCGATAACCATGACGGAAGCGTTCGGCACGTTCACGCCTACTTCGATAACGGTCGTGGAGACAAGTATCCGGGCTTCTCCGGAGACAAAGAGCGACATTGCGGCTTCTTTTTCCGCGGCTTTCATTTTTCCGTGAACCATGCATACCCTGTATTCCGGGAATACTTCCTGAAAGGTCTCGAATCCTTCTTCGAGATTTTTGTAGTCGAGTTTTTCGTTTTCCTCGATGAGGGGGTACACGACGTATACCTGCCGGCCTTTCGCTATTTCCGCGCGCAGAAAATCGAACAGTTCCGCTTTCTTCGTATCGTAGCGGTGGACGGTCTTGACGGGCTTCCGTCCGGGCGGCAGTTCGTCGATGACGGAGACGTCGAGGTCGCCGTAAAGCGTCATCGCAAGGGTGCGCGGAATGGGCGTTGCCGTCATAATCAGGACGTGGGGCAACTGCCTGTTTTTGGTCCACAGTTTCGAGCGCTGTTCGACGCCGAAGCGGTGCTGCTCGTCGATGACGGCCAGTCCCAGCGACTTGAAGACAACCGTGTCCTCGATGAGGGCGTGCGTGCCGACGAGGATGTCTATGCCGCCCGCGGCGAGGTCGGGGAGCAGCGCGGCGCGTTTCTTTTTCGCCGTCGACCCGGTAAGCAGTTCCACCCGCACGCGCATGTCCCGGAGGAACTCTTTTATCGTGGCGAAATGCTGGCCGGCGAGTATCTCCGTCGGCGCCATCATGCAGGCCTGGTAGCCGTTGTCGATGGCCAGCAGCATCGTCATGAGGGCGACGAGCGTTTTGCCGCTGCCCACGTCGCCCTGCAGGAGGCGGTTCATCTGCCGTCCGCCGCGCATGTCCGCCCGCATCTCGCGGATGACGCGCTTCTGCGCGTCCGTCAGCTCAAAGGGCAGACAGTCCCGGTAAAATGTATTGAAAATATCGCCGACGGCGGGGAAAACAATGCCTTTCAGTTTGCCGCGCCGCAGGGTGGCCGTGCGCAGGATGTTGAGCTGTATGTAAAAAAGCTCGTCGAACTTGAGGCGCAACTGCGCCCGGCGCAGCGTTTCGGCCGATTCGGGAAAGTGAATGTTTTTCATCGCCTCCGAAAGGGACATCATCTTCAGTTTCGACAGGATGCCGCCGGGCAGCGTCTCCGGTATACGCCAGTCCAGGTTCGTCAGCAGCGTGAATTGCAGGTTCTGTATGGCGCGGGAGTGTAAAAAGGCTTTTTTCATCCGCTCCGTCGTATTGTAAAAGGGGACAAGCCCGTTCGCCACCTGCGCGGCGTTTTCCACGGGGTCGATATCCGGGTGGACGATATTGCAGGCATGGGCGAACTCGGCCGGTTTGCCGAAAACGATGTATTCCTGTCCCGTTTTATACTTCTCCGTAACGTATTTTATGCCCTGAAACCATACCAGGTCAATCGTCCCCGTGCCGTCGGTGAATTTCCCCACAAGACGCCGCGCACGCCCCTCTCCCACCGTGTCGAAAAAGACAATGCGCCCCTTCAGCTGAATGTACGGCATGTTGCCGTCTATTTCGCTCACGGAGTAGAACCTGCTGCGGTCGACGTATTTGTAGGGGAAATAATACAGCAGGTCCTCATAGGACGCGATATTCGCCTCTTTTCCGAGGATTTCGGCCCGTTTGGGTCCGACTCCCTGCAGGTACATGATGGAACGTTCACCTATTTCCAAGACTGCATCTCCATTTTTTCCGCGAGCAAGAACTCCGCGCATTTAATATCCATCGGGGTGGTGATTTTTATGTTTTCGCGGTTGCCGTCAACCAGGCGTATCGCATGGCCGGCGGCTTCGACGAGCGAGGCGTCGTCCGTGAAACGCCCGTCGCAGGGACGCCCGTAAGCCCGGTGCAACCATTCCGCGCGGAAGACCTGCGGCGTCTGCACGAGGCAAAGACGGTTGCGGTCGAACGGGCGGCTGCCGCTTTCATTCATCTCCCGAACCGACTCGATGACCGGCACGACCGGTATGGCTGCCCCGAAAGCGTCGGCCGCTGCAAAACACGAAGATATCACATCGCGCGCGACAAGCGGCCGCACCCCGTCGTGAACGGCTATTATCCCGTCCGCCGCCTCCGTTTGCTCCAGGCCGTTCTTCACCGACTGGAAACGCGTGTCGCCGCCATAAACGACGCGGTGGGGGATGTCGCAGCGAAGTTCGCGGCAGAGCATCGCCCAGTACGGCGCGTGCTCCCGCGGTATCACCACCAGCAGACCGGCGGATGCATCCCACTGGTGAAAAACCTCCAGCGTGTGCATCAGCACGGGCTTGCCGTGCAACGGGATGAACTGCTTCGGCAAACTGCCTCCCATGCGCACGCCCCGGCCTCCGGCAACGATTATGACCGTCCGTTTCATACCTTTAAATAAATCAATATTATACCTGTAGAGGAACCATAGCCGTACAAAGGGTCTGTTCCTCCGTCATTGCGTTTCCCTGACCCGTCATTGCGAGGTACGAAGCAATCCAGGCGCAGGCCGTCGACTGACAACCGTCCGGGCTGCACGGCCTGTGC
>JAIRYY010000282.1 GCA_031267485.1 Tannerella sp. | reverse complement strand
TTCTCCATGTCGAGGACGCCGAGCCGGACGCCGATCATGCTGAGGCTGACGATGTCGTTGCCGCCTTCGTTGCGGTGTGCGCGGTAGGTGGCGAGCAACCTGCGGCGGACGTCTTCCGGCGCGTCGAGGCCGTATTCTTCGCCGGGGAAGACGTGTATCAGGTTGGCAGGCAGGTTGTAGACCATGCGGTCAGTTTCGCCGGGAACGGAAGTGTAGATTTCGCCGTATGTAGCCGATTCAACGACGGAATAGTCGGGCAGTTTGGCGAGAATCATCTTCACGTCTTTAACGTTGGCAGCTTCCTGACGGTCGTATTTCAGCGTGCGGACGGCTTCGAGATAAGCCTTGAAGATGAAGCGCGTCAGCGTGATGTCGGTCTGCGTGTCGTAGTTATACCGGAATTTCGGCTTGAGGCTGTAGAGTTCGGGAGGCACGGAAGGGATGATGTGAAAGCGATCGTCGTTCCACTGCGCGCCATGGGCGTCGGGTCGTTTCATGTAGTCGACAAGGAAGAGAACAGCCTGCCGGATGGGGTAAAACGCCCGGTCGCGCAGAAAATCCGTATCCATCGAGTAGAGATAGTGCCACCACAGTCCCTGCACCGTCCAGGGCGTCTCGAACACCTCCCAGCCCCAGTCGGGCACGGGATAAGGATGATGCGTCATCTCGACCGGATAGGCCGAGTGAGGAAAGAAGGCGCCGCGCATACCGTAATATTCCTTCGCCCATTTTTCGCTGATGGGCAGGAGGTGGTCGACGAGGTCGACGTAGGGCAGGTTCTTGTCTATCCGGTTGCTGGAGAATGGCAGCCAGAAAGGTTGCTGTGTATTGTAGTTCATGTGATAGTCGCCGTGCCAGGCGGTACCGATGTTGCCATAGCTCCAGTTGGCGAACAGTCCGGGACAGGTGGCGCCGGCCTTCACCGCGCAGTTGAAGAAATAATGATTACGGTACCATATCTGCTCCAGAAATTTGTCGGCGAGGACAACGCCCGATTTGTTCCAGTATTCCGTCCACACCTCCACGGCTGCGCCCCGGGCGGCGTCATACTGCGCCGGCGTAGGTTCGGGAACGTTCACGCCGTCGCGTTTCACGTCCGTGGCCAGCCCCTCGGTCAGGCTGATGCATCCCTCGAAAGTCCGGTCGCCGGCTGTGATATAGCGCTCCATACTACGAAGCGGTTCGTCGACGCCGCTTGCGGGATGGCGTACGCCGTCCGTCAGCGCGCAGCTGATGCGTACCTCCAGGCGGAAGGCTTTATCTTTGGGATGTCCCCTGTCGATGTCGTACTTGCCGGGTTCCTGCGAGGGCATTACTTGCGTGAAGCCGAGCGAGACGTCTTCGGTGACAGTGTATCTGGGGAACTCCCGTGGCGTTTGGGCGTCGGGGACGACGCGCAGGCGGTTGAAACATGAGGGTACGGGTTGCTGCCGCCCGTCGACGAGCCGGAACCATATCCTGTCCGCGGTCATGTCGGCAAAGACCCGGAGCGTGTTCGGGACGCCGCGGTTGAGGAGATATACTTCACACAGTCCGTCGGCGATGTCGACCCGGTGTCCGAGCAACTCGACCTGTCCGCGGTCGAATCCGAGCGTCACCGTACCGCACGGGAAAGGACGGGGATAGGGTTTGGCATAGTTAGAGCGCATTTTATCGAAATAGTCGTTGAACCATTTGTCGTCCTGAATGGATTTCAAATCAGACGGCAGCGCCTTGACACGGTTGACGATTTCTTCAAAAGTGCCGGTTTCGTCTTTGTAGTCTTCGGCCAGACGGATGTCCCACACGTTGTTGTGTCCGAAATGGAAGGCGACGGCATCCGGTCGCGTGGTGACAACCACGCCCATGCCTCCGTTGCCCAGCACGGCGCCCTCAAAAAAATTGACCGCAGGTTTGTTTAATACAATAGGGTGCTGCCGCGCCTGCTCGACGGGATTGACCCCTGTTTGCGCAACGAGGCCGGTTAAGGCTACCCATTGCAGGATGAGTGTTAAAAACAATTTGTTCATAAGTTTGTAAATAAAATTATAATTATTCGTGTTCGTTTAATCCAGGTGAAAGACTTCTTCCATGTTTGCCCACCATTCGCCCGTCGCCCGCGTTTCGAGAGGCTGCTGACAGGGTTCGCATACGCTCCACCAGCGTTGCGTTTCCGGGTCGGCGGCCATCCGCGCCATGTCGGCTTCATAGTCCGCGCCTTCGTATTCGAAATAGCTGAACAGGTATCCATCCCTGTAGTAAATAGAGTAGTTCCTGATGTTGCACTCGCTGATCATTTTCAGCACATCCGGCCATACGTCGGCGTGAAGACGCTTGTATTCCTCCAGCTTTTCCGGCCTTACCTTTATTATACTTCCGTATCTTTTCATTTGTCTGTTTATTTGTTTGTTTATTATACTTCATGCAGGCTAAGATTGCGAATTTAACTATGAACTATGAACGATGAACGATGAATCCGTTCATCGTTCATCGTTCATAGTTCATCGTTCATCGTTCATCGTTCACAAAAAGTATATTTGTTAATACTGAAAAGCGCCTCCACGTTGGCGGGAGGAACGTCCGGCAGGATAGCTTCATGGCTGGGAGAAATGATCAGTCCCGTTGGGAAAAGGGTTTTCAATTTCTCTGCCTCGGCGCGAACGTCTTCCGGTGTGCCGTTGACCAGCAAATGCTGCGCATCCACGCCGCCACAAAACGAAACCCGCTCGCCGAAAGAGTCCTTCAGCCTCCAAGCTTCCATTTTCGCCGCCAGCGCCTGTATCGGGTGAATGGCGTCGACGCCCAGTTCGATCAGGTCGGGGATGATGTCGTAGACAGAGCCGCACGAATGGTGTATCACCTTGAGGTCGTAACTCCGGGCCTGCCGTATAAGTCGCCGCGTCCCGTCGAAGACAAACTCGCGGATGGAGTTGGGTGACAGCATCAGTCCGCTTTGGCTTCCGAAATCATTGCCGATAAGGACGGCATGAAGTTTGCCTTTCGTCGCTTCATAGAATATCTCGTTGGCGCGGAGGTAAAATTCGGTGATCCGGTCAATGACGGCGCGAAACATCTCCGGCTCGGCGAGCATCTTAATCAGCGCCGTTTCCATGCCGAACGCGGCGCAGGCATCCTGAAAATGCGCCGACCACACTACTCCCATCACAGCATACCCGTCCGGCGCGTCCTCTACTGCCTTCCGGCAAAGCGCCGGGTCAATATATTCCGCCGGGTCAGGCCAGTTGAAACGCTTTACGTCGTCCGGATCGGAATAATCCTCAAAAAATCCCGGTTTTGTCAATGTCCGTTCGTCCCGGGCAGCCGTTTCCTTTGCGAAATTCAGCGCCATGTAAATAGCATCGGCCGAAGGCGAGTGATAGGGCATCTCCACCGGATAAATATCGTCGTCCAGCCGTGCCTTCAGGCCCCGTATGTCGCTGACCCCGAAATACCCGAACAGGGCCGGACAGGCCAACGGATCGGGCAATCCCAGCCACGTAGCCGGCCTGTCTACCGGTTTGCGCTCAATCGTCGCAAGAAATCTTTCTAAATGAGTCATAGTTTTTTTTATTGATGACGTTCTGTAAAATTTCAACATCCCAGGATGGTCAGGTTACTTGATTCGTCGGTTTCCCATGTGATTCTTTCGTCCCACGACAGTTCTTTGGCTTCGGGACTCTTCAAAAACAGCGGGAGT
>JAIRYY010000253.1 GCA_031267485.1 Tannerella sp. | reverse complement strand
AATGTGGCAAATGACGAAGTTACGACACGCGTTTTCAACTGGCAAAATGGTCTGGTTTCAAGGGTAACCCTACTTGAAGAATTGAAATATAAAGCCCCCAATCACCAGTTTTGCTTCTGTACCATGCAATCGCTACAGGCGTTAATTCCCGTCAAAAACGATATGGATATCGGAATAATTCATATCGGCAGTCAGATTGTAAAATCATTAATGTCTGACCGGCATAAAAACGAAATGGAAGCGACGGCCATGTACTACAAATCAAAAACTTACTCGACCCAGCCACCGGACTCTATAAAAAAGACTGGACTGCAATCTACAAAATACTGAAAGATGAACTGCAATCGCTTAAATAACGTGAAATAAATAGCATGTAATGGTTTCTTTGTCCCCTCCGGGACAGGTACAAACAATGAACGTGATTTTAAAACCGTATGCTTTAATTTTTGACAGGCGGGCCTACAGGCATGCGGCCACTTTCCGGCGGTCGGTCTGCACGGTTTCATATTCGGACGTGACGGGGCAGCTTCCCATGGGGGCGTTTTCGTTGCGGTATGCCATGCGGCTGTACACGATGCTGCGGGCGGATGTGTGAAACTCGCGCGCTCCCGTTTCCGCTTCCAGATGCGCGATGTTGTCCGCGTTCACGCCGCAGCCGGGCATGATGATGATGCGTTCGCCGGCGCGACGCACGAGTTCCCTTAGGAGCGGTATGCCGCGCACCGCGTCGGGCTGCTGTCCTGACGTGAGGAGGCGGTCGCATCCGAGTTCGATCAGCTGTTCGAGCGCCTCGAAAGGTTCGCGGCACACGTCGAAGGCGCGGTGACACGTTACGGACAGCGGCCCCGCGGCTTCCGTCAGACGGCGCATCAGCGGCATGTCGATGTCTCCCCGTCCGGTCAGGCATCCGAACACCACGCCGTGAACATTCAGCCGGACGGCCATTTCAATGTCATACAGCATCGACCGCACTTCGGCCTCCGTATAAAGGAAATCACCTCCGCGCGGACGGATGATTACGTTGATGTCGATGCCCGCCGTCAGCGCCTGCGCCGTGCGTATCTCGCCGTAACCCGGCGTCGTGCCGCCCTCCGGTATCCCCGCACAGAGTTCGACCCGGCGCGCGCCGCCGGCCTCCGCCTCGACGCAGCTTTGCGCCGAATTTGCACATATCTCGATAATTCTTCCCATACTTTTTTCCGTTTTTTGAGGGTGCAAAGATAGTGCATGACGGAAGCAATACCAAATAATCCGTCAAATGCCGCCGCCCCGGAAAGCCGGCTGTTCCCCTGCCGTGCAAAATATATTTCGGGGACAGCTTCCATTTTTAACATTTCAACCCGGCGATAAAAACAGACGGGTTTATTTTGTATTACCCCCGGCTTGCATTATCTTTGTCCCCCGGAATAAAGCTATTAAAAATACGTAATATAATGAAAGTATTGAAATTCGGCGGGACGTCCGTAGGTTCCGTCAACAGTATCTTAAACGTCAGGAAAATAGTGGAGGCCGTCGACGAGCCTGTGATTGTCGTCGTGTCGGCGCTTGGGGGGATCACCGACAAGCTGCTGCACACGGCCAACCTGGCCTCGACGGGCGACAAGGCGTACAGGAAGGAATTTAACGAAATGGTCGCGCGCCACAAAACAGTCGTCGAGGGGGTACTTTCCGGCGCAAGGCAGGCGGCCGTAATGAGGAAAGTGATGGAGACGCTCGATGAGCTTGAGAATATCTACCGCGGCGTTTTCCTGATAAAAGACCTGTCGGACAAGACTTCCGATGCGATAGTGAGCTACGGGGAAAGGCTTTCTTCGGTGATCGTGTGCGGCGTCATCCGGAGCGCGCGGCTGTACGATTCGCGCCGGTTTATAAAAACGCACAGACAGTTCAGCCGGCACGTCGTCGACTTCGAGCAGACGAACAGCCTGATACGGAAAACGTTCAGGCCGGCGCCAAAGGTTGCGCTCGTGCCCGGCTTCATCTCCTCAAGCATCGAGGACGGCGAGGTGACGAACCTCGGGCGCGGCGGCTCGGATTATACGGCTTCCATTATTGCGGCGGCGCTGGAGGCTTCCATACTCGAAATATGGACGGATGTGGATGGCTTCATGACGGCCGACCCGCGCATCATAAACTCGGCGTACGTGATTGAGCGCCTGTCCTTCACCGAGGCCATGGAGCTTTGCAATTTCGGGGCGAAAGTGATTTATCCCCCGACGATTTACCCCGTCTTCCACAGGAACATACCGATAAAGGTATGCAATACGTTCAATCCCAACGCGCCGGGCACGTATATCTCCGGCGAAAACGCTCGGAAAGAGGCGAAAACCGATAAGATGGCGATTATAAAGGGCATCTCGTCCATCAACGACACCTGCCTCGTTACCGTTCAGGGACTGGGCATGGTCGGCGTGATAGGCGTCAACTACAGGATATTCCGCACGCTGGCCGAGGGCGGAATCAGCGTTTTCATGGTCTCGCAGGCCAGCTCGGAAAACAACACGACGTTTGCCGTGAAGAACGGTGACGCCGCGCTGGCCGTGGAAATGCTCAACGGGGAGTTTGCGCCGGAACGCTCGCGCGGGGAGATTGAGGATATCGTCGCCGAAAAGGACCTTGCGACGGTCGCTATCGTGGGCGAAAACATGAAACGGACGCCGGGCATCGCCGGCAAACTGTTCGGCACGCTGGGACGCGCCGGCATAAGTGTCATCGCCTGCGCGCAGGGGGCTTCCGAGACCAATATCTCGTTCGTCATCAAACTCGAATACCTCCGCAAGGCGCTGAACTCGATTCACGATTCCTTTTTCCTCTCCGAATACAAGATGCTGAATCTGTTTCTGACAGGCGTCGGTACCGTGGGCGGGCATCTGCTGGAACAGATTAAGCATCAGCAGAAAAAACTGATGACGCAGAATGGCGTCAAGCTGAACGTGGTCGGGATTGCTAATTCGCGCCGCATGCTTATGTGCCGCGAAGGGCTTGATCTCAAGGCGTGCCTACGCGACCTCAGGGAGAAGGGCGACGAGTCGTCGCCCGAACTGCTCCGGGATGAAATTGTCAAAATGAACATCTTCAATTCCGTTTTCATCGACTGCACGTCCAGCGAAAAAATCGCCGGCCTGTACGAGACGCTTCTCAACAAGAACATCTCCATTGTGGCGGCCAACAAGATTGCGGCTTCCTCGCCGTACAAAAACTACCGCCTGCTCAAGGAGACGGCGCGCAAACGGGGCATCAAGTTCCTGTTCGAGACGAACGTCGGAGCCGGCCTTCCCATCATCAACACGATGAACGACCTGATCAACAGCGGCGACCACATTCTCAAACTCGAAGCCGTGCTGTCGGGCACGCTGAATTTCATATTCAACACGATAAGCGAAGATATTCCCCTGAGCAGGGCGATAAAAATGGCCGTCGAAGCCCGTTATGCCGAGCCTGACCCGCGCATCGACCTGAGCGGCAAGGATGTGATACGCAAACTCGTGATTCTCGCACGCGAAGCCGGATATGCCGTCGAACAGAAAGACGTCAGGGCGAACCTCTTCGTTCCGCAAAAATATTTCAAGGGGACTATTGATAATTTCTGGGAACATATCGCCGAACTGGACGCGGAGTTTGAGGAGAAACGCAAAAAACTGGCGGCCAAAGATAAACGCCTGCGTTTCGTGGCGAGCATGAACAGCGGCGCTTGCGAAGTGGGACTGATAGAAGTAGGAAGTCATCACCCGTTCTACGAACTCGAAGGCAGCAACAATATCATCATGATTTCAACAGAACGCTACCGCGATTATCCGATGATTATTAAAGGCTACGGAGCCGGCGCCGATGTTACCGCCGCAGGCGTCTTCGCTGACATCATCTCAATAGCAAATATTCGATAAATAGTGATTAGTGATTAACGGTTAGTGATTAGTGTAAATTAGTGATTAGTGTAAATTAGTGATTAGTGAATTAGTGATTAGTGATTAATCTCAAACTAAACATTAATCTCAAACTAAACATTAGACATTAAACATTAAACATTAAACATTAATCATTAATCATTAATTCATTAATCACTAAATTACATGAAATATTACAGTACAAACAGACAGTCGCCTGCGGCTAATTTAGAGGAAGCCGTGATAAAAAGCCTTGCCGGAGACGGGGGACTTTACATGCCTGAACGCATCCGGGCAGTCGACCGGGATGTCATTGCCGCGATGAGGGACAAATCCTTTCAGGAGATAGCGGACACCGTTGCGCAGGCCTTTTTCGGCGACGACATGGATACGCAGTCGCTCAGCGATATCGTTTACGACACGCTGCCGTTCGAGACGCCTGTCGTCCATGTGAACGACCGGATTTACAGCCTCGAACTCTTTCACGGCCCGACGCTCGCGTTCAAGGACGTTGGCGCACGCTTCATGGCGCGCGTACTGAGCTATTTCATCCTCCGCAGCGGACTTGACCGCGAGGTGAACGTGCTCGTCGCCACTTCAGGCGATACGGGAGGCGCTGTCGCAAACGGATTTCTCGGCGTGCCGGGGATTAACGTCTTCGTCCTTTACCCGAAAGGGAAAGTCAGCCCCATACAGGAATGTCAGTTCACGACGCTCGGGAAAAACATCACCGCGCTGGAGATTGACGGGACTTTTGATGACTGTCAGGCGCTGGTCAAGGCGGCCTTTGTCGACGGCGAACTGAACCGCAACATGCAGCTGACGTCGGCCAATTCGATAAACGTGGCGCGCTTCCTGCCGCAGGCTTTCTATTATTTCAACGCTTTCGCGCAACTGGACAAAGCCGGAAAGGCCGGCAACCTGGTCGTTTGCGTGCCGAGCGGCAATTTCGGAAACATAACCGCCGGGCTTTTTGCCCACAGGATGGGGCTTCCCGTTAAACATTTCATCGCCGCAAACAACCGCAACGACGTATTCCTCGAATATCTGCGGACGGGCAGATACCGTCCGCGCCCGTCGGTGGAAACGTATGCGAACGCAATGGACGTCGGCAATCCGAGCAATTTCGCCCGCATCCTCGACCTGTTCGGCAACAGCCACGAACGGATAGCGGCGCTGATATCCGGATACCGCTATACCGACGAAGAGATTGCCGCAACCATGCGCGATGTCTACCGGGCTCACCGCTATCTGCTCGACCCCCACGGCGCCTGCGGCTACCGGGCGCTCGCCGACTGTCGCCTGGAACCCGCGGAAACCGGGCTGTTCCTCGAAACGGCTCATCCGGCCAAATTCAAGGAAACGGTCGACCGGATTCTCGACATCGACCTGGAGATTCCCGCAAAGCTGCAGGAATTTATGAAGGGCGAAAAAAAGAACGTCGCGCTCGGCAAAGACTTCGGAGGCTTCAAGGCTTTCCTGATGAAATAACCCCCCTCAACTCATCCCGCATCATGAACGAAAGCGTTTTGGAAAAGCTGAAAATACTTGCCGAGTCGGCAAAGTACGACGTCTCGTGCGCCACGAGCGGGACGGTGCGCAATAACCGGTCCGGCGGAATCGGCAATACCGTCGGCGGAATGGGTATCTGCCACAGTTTCACCGAAGACGGCCGGTGCGTTTCGCTCCTGAAAATAATGCTGACGAACCACTGCATCTACGATTGCGCCTATTGCATCAACCGGAGAAGCAACGACCTGAAACGCACGGCGTTCAGCGTAAGCGAACTCGTCGAGCTGACCATCGAGTTTTACCGCCGCAACTACATCGAGGGGCTGTTCCTGAGTTCCGGCATCGTGCGAAGTCCGGACTATACGATGGAACGCATGGTTCGCGTCGTAAAGGAACTGCGGACGGTACAGCGCTTCAACGGATACATTCACCTGAAAAGCATCCCCGGATGCAGCCGGGAACTGGTCAGCGAGGGCGGCCTCTACGCCGACCGCATGAGCGTAAACCTGGAAATACCGACCGAACGGAACCTGAAATTTCTCGCGCCCGACAAGGATTTCGAAAGCGTCTTCACCCCCATGCGGTTCATTCAGCAGGGCATGCTGCAGAACATCGAAGACCGCCACAGGTTCCGCCACGCGCCGCGTTTCGTCCCCGCCGGGCAGAGCACGCAGATGATTGTGGGCGCGACGCCCGAATCCGACCGGGACATCCTGTACACATCGTCCGCGCTGTACAGGCGCCCGACGATGAAACGCGTCTATTATTCGGGCTTCATACCGGTCAATTCGTACGATAAACGCCTGCCGGCCACGGGGCAGGCGCCCCTCGTGCGCGAGAACCGGCTTTACCAGGCCGACTGGCTGATGCGCTTCTACGACTTCAGCGCCGATGAAATCGTCGACGACCGCTTCCCCAACCTCGACCTCGACATCGACCCCAAACTGGCCTGGGCGCTGCGCCATCCCGAACAGTTCCCGGTAGACGTCAATACGGCCGATTACCGGATGATACTCCGCGTGCCCGGCATCGGCGTCAAATCCGCAAAGCTGATTCTGTCCGCCCGCCGCTTCGGACGGCTGACAACGGAGCAGCTGAAGAAAATCGGCATCGTAATGAAGAAGGCGAAATATTTCATCACCTGCCTCGAACTGCCGGTGAACACGGTGAACGAAGTCACGCCCGAATACGTGCGCAAAGTCCTCACGGAACCGAAAAAGAAGAAGATGGCGGGCGACGAACGGCAGCTGTCCATCCTCTTTCCCGACTGAAGCGGCATGACCATATTCCTCTACGACAGAACGTTTGAAGGCCTGCTGAGCGCCGTCTTCGACGCGTACAGCCTTGGCCGCTTCCCCGAAAAGCTGCTTCCGTCCGGCGACGTCCTGCCGCTGTTCACGGACGCCACCCACACGGTCGCGACGGACGGCGAACATGCCGGACGCGTATGGCAGGCGCTCGAAAAGAAACTCCGGCGGAACGCGTGCAACATGCTGATGCACGTGTGGCTGTCGGAGCTGGCGGGAAGCGACGAGCTGCTCTTCCGCTACATCTGCAAGACGTTCGCCACCACGCGGAATATCGCGTACAATTTCGGCGATGCCGACATCCTCGAAGTGGAAAAGATTGCCCGCAAGGTCAGCCACGAGGCGCAGTACATCAAGCAGTTCGTCCGTTTCCAAAAAGCGGCCGACAGCATCTTCTTCGCGCCGGTAAACCCCATATACAACGCCCTGCCCCTGACGGTCGCGCATTTCGCCGACCGCTTCTCCGACCAGCAGTGGGTCATCTACGACCTCCGCCGCCGGTACGGCTACTACTACGACCTGCACACGGCGGAGGAAATCACCCTCGCCGCCGACCATCATCTGCTGAGCGGCAAACCGGACGAATCGCTCATGGCCGGCGACGAAAAGCGGTTCCAGGACTTATGGAAAGGATACTTCAAGGCCATGACCATCAGGGAACGCATCAACCCCCGCCTGCACAAAAAAAACATGCCCGTCCGCTTCTGGCCCTATCTGACGGAAAAGGAGTGACTTTTCATGGCGGCCGCCCGCCCCCGTCGCCGGCGGAGGAGGCTGTCGCAAAAGCACGCGGATGACGCAGACCGGACGGATTTACGCAGATTCTTATAAATCTTAAGCAGATTCTTATCAATCTTAATTAGACGGAATGTATATTAACCGGTAATCTGCGTTCATCCGTAAAATCTGCGTTATCTGCGTGCCGGGAGACTTTTGAGACGTCGCCCCCCTTTTCGGCCTCTCCCGAAGCCGGCTTCCCGCATACGGGGCGCCACCGGGAAAATATACCATGAAAATG